>VBPR01000142.1 GCA_005877345.1 Nitrososphaerota archaeon | reverse complement strand
TTATCTGCTATTATCTCTTGTATTTTTACTAGCAAAATACACCATTTTATACATCACTCAGCTACTTAGGCATTTTCACCTGGTTTGTCCCTGAAATCTAATAAAAAAATAATATTCGTCTAAGACATTTTCTAGGAACGAGAAAAAGTAAGTTTAATTAAGTTATTTTAAATATTGTAATTTGGTAACCAACAAGACATAGATAACAAATTGAATTTTAAAATTTCTACTAAAATCATAATATTTAGCGGAGTTATATATTTGTAAAGATATTCTTATTAATGATATTTGTTCTATAATACTAATGCTAAATAGTAATTTTGAACGGCATATTGCAGTACTACTTCCTATAATTGTAACTTTAAATACAGTATTTGTTTCTGGTTTCATCGATCTTGACTCTACTGGTATCATTATCTCAAATTCTATCAATATATATGAAGAAAAGAGCACAAAATCATCAAGACTACCATCTAGCCATTGGTGTAGAAAATGCTCCTCAGATTCATTTTACCTAGAAGATACTATTGAAGTTACACCCTCCAGTAAACCAACACTGTGTGAAATATATGTATGTGACAGCTGTGGGCAGAAAATTGAACATTGGAAGTATTTTGAGGAATCTCCTTCACCCTGAACTTTTTTGATTAGTTTCGTGTGAATAATGTGTAATATTATCATCATCAGGCTGGAAACAGGAGATCAAAGGAACAGTTATGAAGATAATATTAACAAAATAACATCCAATAACTGCCTTTGCAGGAGCTTGAATATTCTACTTACAAAGCTAGGACTTTAATTGCTGTTTCAAATCAACTATTGTATTACTCAATTGTTTATTAACTTGTTCATATGTTTCTATTTGCTTCTTCATTCTGGATAATTGTTCATTCATCTCTTCCTGTTTCCACATGGTTTCAAAAATAGTAACATATGAAATAACTGTTGATCTGATGCTAGAAAACAATGAAAGGCCCATAGCCTCATAAGAGGTATCTTTCGTATCATCTTTTAATTCAACATATAATAGAAATTTTCTATCAACTAATAAAATAGAAGCTCTAATTCTTAACGCTTGTCCAAGGTTCATAATCTTAATATCCCATTCATCTCTGAATTTTTTTGAAATTTTATGTATATCATCATCAAACGGAGTAAGAATTCTTATTTTTAATTTACTATTATTTTTTCTCATTTCCTGTAATTTAGTCAGCATACCCGTACGTTCTTGTCTATGGAAAGCATTAGAAGTAGAAAAGAGTACCAAAATTTCACTCTCAGATGACCGTGCTAACTTAGAACCTAACTCTTGTACTTGAACTGGATCCTTAATAATTTCAAAAGTTTCATTTTCATTTATATCCATCTTATTTTTCATTTTACCGGATTCTTGTTCCTTTAGCATAAGACTGGCCAAAATAGGATTGGAAATGTGTTGTTCATCATTACAAATAGAGGCTTTAAAATCATCACCATATAAGTTGGCCAGTTTTTTAAACATGCGCATACATTCCTCTGAATTAAAAAAGTACTCGTTTCCATCTATTTTCTCCTGTATTGTCTTATTTTCTTTAAAGCTTTTACCACATAATGCACAAGTATGCCTATCATCAGGATTTTCTGTGTTCAGAATTTCGTTCAACTATGTATTAAATCTAACAAAGTTATTTAAAAGTTTAATGAAATATTGAAAAAATAATAAAATATTTTTATATTTATGTAAAAAACTCAATTAATTCTTTTGTAATATTGCATTGCTTCATTGAGAATACCACCTCTCAAGATTTCAAATCTTATGCAACTATTGAGGTCGATTAATGTTCTAAACTTTTTTACTAGATGATTTCAAAAAACTGACTATTCGTTGTAAGTATATTTCTATTCTCTTAACCACATGGCATTAGCCTCAATTCATGAAAGAGAACTGACTGTAAGTCGACCAGTAAATAACCAAAATTATACTGTAGGACAAAGCTGGGGAGCTTTGAGAAAAGCTTGGAAAGGGTATCGAATTGCAAAGGTACAAAACGACGACACCAAAATGACAGAGTATGCAAACAAGATTAGGAAAATTCAGGGTGAATTAAATATCGCCGTTTCGTCATTCCCTAATTTGGGAATTTCCTAACTTTTTTTTAATGAAGCAAAATATTTTTTATTAATTTTTCTAAACGTTTATTTTTAGTTCAAGTCAACCTCGGTTGTGAACAATATCCTCTACTGTTCCTAGCTTACCATACAAGTAATAGGATCGTACTATATGCAATGTTCGAAACCTATCAAACCCTGAAATTGTTGATACCATGATTAGAATATTGACGAGGTTTTAAAATTAACAAATGATTGAAATGTCATCACAAATTCCCAAATACGTAAAAACACCTGGCACATCATAAATAATGTGGATAGCTCAATTGCAAATCGATACGGCAAAATGCTTAAGCTCTGGTTAGTTACTTCTTCTCTTCTGGTTTAGTCTTGTCTTCAATTAATTTGTATTTTGATAGCATCTTGTATGCGAGGAATACAAGTAAAGCAATAATGGAAAAATCTATGATGTTTGAAATTAGATCACCATACTTGAATTCCAGAGGCGTACCGAATATACCTACAACAGTTGAAGACATGTTCTCAAGGTTTCCAGGTAAGAACAGACCAATAGTGGGGCTAACAATATCTTCAACAAGTGCGCTGACCAATTTATTTACGGCTTGACCTATAACAAAACCAATTGCTATTCCAATTACTCCAAAGGCTATAAGGAATCCAACATACTCTTGTTTGAATGATTTTTTCTTTGGAGGAGGTTGAACTGCCAAGGTTACAAACTTGCTGCATTTTAAAGCTTATTACCGCCAGTGTTGAAGAAAGTTGACATAGAAACAATTGCGTATTTTATACTCTTGAGACAATGAGTATGGATATAATATGCATTAGTAATGAAATTTGGAACAATCATGGAGATGCCGGTGGAGCGGTGGCGTTCTTAGTCTAGTCTAATATCGGACATGGCTTAATTAGATATTTAAACGGTAGCTACAATTATCATACGATTATCAAGAAATACATAGGCATTTTATTAATACACAAATTTTCCAAATTGCATATTTTATTATTGCTTGAGTGCTTTTTATTGACCTTCAATTAAAGAATCAATTTTTTTGTTCAAGTCGAAAATCTTCTCCAGTAGTTTTTCATTATATTCTTCGACTGCCTTGATCTTCTCCAGTAGTTTTTCATTATAATTTTCTAATTGTTCAATACGACTTAGTGTGTAATCCTGCTTATCAGAAGTCTTCTTTTGTCTATTAAAAATCCACCAACTAACTATTCCACCAATTATTGCGCCTGCAATGATTCCTAGATAAGTACTAGATGAGTTGGTCATATCCATGCAATTTCTAGATAGTTCTGGTATGCAACCCCAAGTTAGAGACCATGACCACATGATTTTGATTTATTACACTCTATTTTATACCATTCCTCTTGCCTTACATGGTTTAGCTGATTTCAAATTATCTACCGAAATTATTTATCTACCACTTCCTGGTAAACCAATTCCTTTCAAAGGAGTACGATAATCCGTACTTACATTGACCCCCTCATTTGTAGTTACTTTGATTGTCTCTATTTCCGTATCGGGTTTCGGATAAAAGAAAAATGATTCACCTGATGCTAAACTATCTAAATGTTGAAGATCGTTTTTACCTAGGTATACATTAATACTTGTGAGCGGATACATTCCAATATTATTTACCCTTACTCTGTAGTATGTACCAGCGATATCAGTCGTGTCCTTCGTAGCGTCAACTTCAAGAGCATATGGAACTTTAGATTCTTGTTTTATCAATAAAAAAATTAATACTGCTACAAGTATTACTCCAATCAAAGAATAGTAAAGATAAATTCTTTCCATTATCAAATCTACCATTTTGTTATTTAATAACTTACATCAGAATAGGACACATTCTAAAAATTTCGCGAAAATTAGATTCGTTTCTGTATTGAATAATCATTAATGGACTAGAACCTTAGAAAGAGTTCATTACTCAAAAATAATAAATTCATAGAATTAATAAAATCGATATTGCAAAATATAAATTCATAAGTTGACTTCATTGATCTGATTTGGCTTTTGATATACCGAACTGGGTCGCTACAATTATTGAGTTAGGTATAGGAGTCGCAATTGCAGTTCTACTGTATATATTTCAGTCCAGAACTGGAAAATTGGCAGAAGAACTACTTTCGAAAATTTCATCCATGACGCATAGGATGGATTCGCTATTAGAACAAAGAAGATTAGACGAACTATCTAAGAAGATGTTTGAGTGTAAGAGGATCATAGATCACCTGGAGTACATACAGAAAAAGGAAGAAGAATTAAAGGAATATTTAACCGATTATATCTCGGGTGATACAACAAGTGAGCAGTTGCATTATTTTGTGAAGCAGAATTTTATGCCTATTTCCAATTACAGGATTCATGAGATAGAAGATGCGACAAGGCAGCTTGGAGACAAATTAAGTGACAATACCCTAAGATTGGACTTATTGTCGTACATTGAAGCATTCCTGAATCTCTGTGAAACAGTGGTAGTGGATGGTAAACAGCAAAATGATAACGACCTTGAAAGTTTTATCATCTCTATTAATATTCAACTACGAAGAATTCAAGAATTCGTGACCAGATTTCGTAAAGAGGTACAGCAAAGTAACAATAGTAGTAAATAGCGGTTTATGTAGTAGATTTCAATATTCGCTTTTACTAAAGGACAATTCTCTTTTCCTTCTATTCCACTAGATAGGTAAGCTTTCTTGTATTAATGGAATTAGATTTCATGAATTAGATCCTTAAGGTTCCTCTTTGGCTTTGGTAAAAGCATCTTTACTGGATATCCCAGACAAAGGATGGAGGATGGCGAGAGATCTGTACCTAATATTTCCATTATCTTCTTTTCATCAAACATGCCTATCCATATGGAGCTCAGTCCCAAAGCATGCGCAGCTAATTGAGAATATGCAGCTGCGAGAGTCGCATCTTGTTGAGAGAATTTTATGATCGTCTCTGAAGTAAAATTTAATTTTACTCTCTTGGGATTCATGCAAAATACAAGTACTGCAGGGGCATTTACATATGGTTGATTGTTGGCAGCTTCAACAAGCCTTTTCCTAGATCCTTCATTCTTTATGTGATATATCTCAAACCCCTGAAATCCTCCTGCAGTTGGCGCAGTATCCGCTGCTGCAAAAATCATGTCAAGCTTCCATTCTTCTACTTCTTTATTTTGAAATTTTCTCTGGGATCTTCTATTCAGCATAACATTGAAGAGGTTTGTTTGTGTTATGTCATCTACATCATGACCCGGAACTTCTTCCTTAGGATATAGAAGCTGTGTACTCTTATCTGTGAACATTCTTGAAAAAATATCATTCGGAAAGGACACATACTTGTAATATCCTTCTGGTTATTAAAATGGATCTGTCCCAAAATTTCATATCGAAGGATTCTGTATCCTAGCAGATGACCTTGAACTAAGCGATATAATTGGAATAACTTTGATATCAGCTTCCTATGCTGAGCTGATTAAAAAATCAAATATATACATACACTGACATAAAACTTGAACCTGTGATAAAGTTTATGCAAGCCAAATTATATTGCTAACTCACTGTATTGGAATTGATTCAACTAATTGGGATAGATCTATTCTATAGTAATCAATCTTAGCAGCATCATATTGTTGAACTATTTCAATTGGCTCTCCTTTACTCTTTCTATGGTTAATAAGTTCTCTTTGATAGTAGCTTGTAACATATACGTAACCTCGCCTTCTAGCCTCTTTTAGAAATTCCGATCTGAGCATATGCCCTCCTTTTTCTCCCAGGTACCCAGTTTGGATTGCAATCCATTCCATAAAAACTGAATTCATTTTACCTATATTTTCATCGTATGTACCACGTCTGAGAGACTCCATATGTACGGAATCCATTTTACGTAAACTTTCATCATAATTGCTATCTTTAGGCTTGTGCTTTTCTAAGGGCCCTCCTTTTACATATCCCACAATCTCTCCCTCCTTACTATTAATTCTAAGTGTAATCAGAATCGTACTTGGATCATAAAGTGATTTACGAAATGACCTATCATTAAAATTTGTAGGATAACAATACTCTTGTCGTATCTTCATAATAGTATCAAACATATGCTCATTCATTTTATTCCTATCATTCATAGTATTTTCTACAACTGTTACGAAATTAAGTTCATTTTTACGTAATGAAGCTTTTATTTCGAGTTCTTTTTCCCATGCCTCCCTAAAACCTTGAACGTTATCAAAAAAATTCTTCCTATATGCAACAGGCAAACTCTGTATTACCCTTTCAAAAGTATCTTTATCATCTTTTTGTTTAAGCGCAGTAAAGTATTCTACAGATTTTTCATTAATGACTTGTGAGTGCCATCCAATACCACGAGCATTGCGTCTGGCAAGTTCCTTAGCGTATTTAAAGTCACCCAAACAGTATCCTGCGATGCGATCACAAATAGATAAGAACAATCCAAGCTTTTCATATTGTTGCCTTGTACTAGCATCCTCTTCATCGATACCCGCCAAGGAAATTAATTCATGAATTCTCTTTAATGCATGCTCCTTTTGTGCTCCCATAAAGGGATATGTTGTTCTGTGTATTAACGCAATAACTATATTCACATCTATCTCAAAAGAGTCTATAAGTTTAGCCAATTTTTGATCGTTTCTAATAAACAACTCAATATTATCCTCATTGGGTTT
>VBPR01000141.1 GCA_005877345.1 Nitrososphaerota archaeon | reverse complement strand
AGTTGACAAGTAATTTTTCTCTGTTTCCTTCATTTGTTTTTGGTTCAGTCAAAGTCCTGATAGTAACATACACATTTTCTCCGAAATTTGATTTTAAAAATTCGACAATTTCACGATCGTCCTTACTTTTTTCTATGGCCTCATGTAGAATAGCTGCACAAATTGTATCTACATCATGAACTCTTAACTCATCAGATAATATTAATGCCACCTTCATAGCATGATTGATGTAAGGTTCATGAGTTTCGTTTCTAAATAATCCTGAATATACATTAGCGGCAAAACTAAATGCTTTAGTAATCTTGACAACATCATTAAGATTATCCCCAAATGGTTGAATTAACCTGGTAAATGCTACTTTCGTAAAATTATTCAAATTCCATTGCAATTTGATTCACATAATTAACTAATCAATTATTTTTAAATAGTTTCTTAAGAACGCTAATCAACAAACCTATTCAGTTCTTATTCTTCTATAGTCTGTACAATTATAGTAGATGAGCAAAATTGAAATAAACGAAATTGAGTGGTATTTCAGAGATTTTTTATTTAAAAATCATAACAGGGGTGTATCGCAACTTCAATTGAAAACTATCCCAAATAACATGATAGAAACTTATCTTAGATATAGAAATGCAGATCTAGGACATATTTCCTCGATTTTAGAAATAGTACTGCAAAATCTTATCTCGTCAAAATTTATAGAACGTAGAGATAATTTTGTAGCAATAAGAGATGGCATATCTCGCTTACAATGTAGTAAATGCTATTACGTATGTTATCTTGGAAATTTAGAATCAAAGATCTGTTTAAGATGTCAAAGTACCGAATTAGATACATTCAAAAAAAAACATTGATCTTGAAAAATCTTATTTTTTATGACGTGCACTTAACGATGTTTGGGTTGGGAATAAAAGAAAATAAAGAAGTAACCGTCCTGGGTTTTGAATTAATTATTGAAACTCATATATAGAACTTTAAGAAACATTCCTAGTTGAAAAAATGTCTGCTTTAACTATAAGGAAGTTTTATGAAGAAATACTTCAATTTGTAGGAAAAAAAGTTTCCATAGAGACAACTTATGAGAAGAATTATAATGGAATATTAACCGCTATCGACGAAAAATTGGATACTGTCCTCGAAAATGTAGAAGGTCATGGAATATTGAGAATTATCATAAACGGATCATTTGTGAAAGAAATAAAGCTTCTAGAAAAGCCCTTTGATCTTAAGGGTCTTGCAGATCGTATATCAAGAGTATTCCCCGGCCTTGTAAAAATCAGAGATGATGTGAAGGCTATAATTGTGATGGATAAGATTAAGGTGACTGAACATGGGATTGAAGAAGGCACTGGCTTAGCTGCGGACAGGGTTAAATCAATATATGATGAATTCATGAGGGAGTTCAAGAAGTAAATTTGTTATTTGAGGTCAGATATTCTGACCTGGCAGGAAGGATAGGAAAAATCAAAACTCCTAGTGGGACTTTTGAGACTCCTGCCTTTATCCCTGTTATACATCCTGTAACACAGTCTGTAGATGTAGAGTTTTTGAAGAAATTAGGTTTTGAAGCAGTTATTACAAACGCGTATATCACATTAAAACAATATGGCGAAACTGCACGGGAAAAGGGCATTCATAAATTAATAAATTTTGATGGTCCAATAATGACAGATTCCGGTGGCTACCAAGTACTCGAATACGGTGCTATTGAAGCAAAGCCTTCATTTATAGCCCAATTTGAGAATGATATTCAAAGTGATATTTGTGTGCCTCTTGATAAGCCAACAGGGTATGGACTGAGTTATGAAGTGGCTGAAAGGTATGTTAATGAAACAATCAGAAATTCCCAAGAAACATTGAATCTCATCAAGAGTAACAGTAACCGAAACTCTGTTTGGGTAGGTCCAGTGCAGGGTGCCGAACATCTTGACTTAGTCAAGAGATCTGCGGGATTACTTGACGCGATGGGATATGAAATGATGGCTCTTGGGAGTCCTGTCCAATTACTAGAATCATACGAATTTGCAATTTTAGCTGACATGATAGGAACTCTGAAGTCAACTGTTATGTCCAAACCTATTCATCTCTTTGGAGCCGGACATCCTTTAACGATACCATTGGCAGTAGCGTTAGGATGTGATACTTTTGACTCTGCTTCGTATATGCTGTACGCAAGAGACGACAGGTACATGCATCCAAATGGTACTTCAAGATTAGATAAGTTGGTATATCTTGCATGTCAATGTCCAATTTGTATAAATATGAAAGTTAAAGAATTTGTTAGCCTTGAGCATGACGAAAAGATAGACAAATTGGCTAAGCATAATCTCTACGTATTAAGATCCGAAGTTTTGTCGGTTAAACAAGCTATCATGGAAGGAAGACTTTGGGAATATGTTGGACAAAAAGCGCGAGCTCATCCTAAATTAATGGAGGCCTTTAAATTATTCATGAATTACAAGCACTTAGAAGATGGTACACCATTCTTTAAGAAAAAAGCAATATTTTTTATAGAATCAATCGACCAATATCGACCAGAAGCTTCTAGATTAAGAAGGATTTTTAGTTCATTTAAAACAAATAAGAAAAAGATCGTTCTTTTTCCTGATACACAAGTTTCTCCCTTTTATAGTTCGCAAGAATATCACAAATTATCAAGGAAATTTTCAGACTATCTAATTTGTGCTTACAATCCTTTTATTGGTATTATTCCAACTGAAATTTCAGATATTTATCCTGCTGCTCACAACTTGATATCCACGAAAAGATTTACTTACAATAATAGTAATGACTATCCAACATTTGTTAGTTCATTGCAAAAATTCCTATCGTGTAATTTTTTTGATGATGTGATAATTGTCGCCGACGATTTCATGCAAGGGGTAGTGAGTGACATGCAGATAATATCTAAAAAGATAGAGATTATCAAATATAGCGATGATATAATAGAACGACTCTAATGATTTAGTTACTCCAGATTTTGATGAATTTATTTTGTAGTCCAGATTCTTGCTTAAATATTAGAAATGGTTAAGATAAATAATAAAAATGACAACTGATTATGAATTCATTTATACGTTTTGTGAAGAGTTATTAAATTTAGATAATTCTCTTCGATGGATCGGTATTTCTAATAGATATGGTGTTTTGATTAATGTTGAACAACGCAAAGGATTAAAACCATTAATGTCCGAAGAAGAAAATGAAGAATATGCTGCAGCTGCAGTTTCAAGATATAGAACTAGGGTTAAATTTCAAACAAAAATTGGGAAACTAAATTACGCGGTGGGGAGATATGAAAATGTGACCAGGATTACTATTCCTATAAGTAACGACTATTTTCTCCTCTTAACAATTGATAAAGAGAAAAATTATGATGACATAATTCTTGAAAAGATATTTCCGTTTATCGACAAGAGTAGGAGCAAATTTAATTCTGGAGATCCAAATGATTGATTTATGGCCGCTGTACTAGACTATTCTAAAAACTATTGAAAATTATGGTTTGATGTTTTTCACAAAACTGTTGTAAATTGATAGTGCTTCGTCCTCGCTTTTTGCCCCTACAATAGTGGCTGCACCACTGATCATAAAGCTTATTGAAAGATTATCAGAATTACTAGTCATGATTGTTAAGCCTAGCTCTCCTTTTGTCTTAATCGTATAACCCAACCTTTCTGCACTTTTTTCAATTCCAATCAGATTTAAGGATGACGAAATTTGCGCAGGTGTAACGGTGTATGTTCTCTTTCCTCGGTCACGACCGCATAGTTCCTCAATTATTAGATCCTGTGTTTCCAATTGACTTTTATCTATTCTTTTTATTCCGCATGAAGGACATTCTTCTTGTCTAAATACTGAAACTTTTTCTAGTGACAGATCGTTTAGATCTATATACAAGAGCTTATTTTCTAGTGCTGGTTTTTCTCCTAGAATAACCTTGACTACTTCAGAAACTTGAATACCGCCGACTAGATATAAAATTGATGGATGTACACCTTCAGTGCTACAAGTAGGCATATCGTCTTCTGCTAATGCAGGAAAGATACACCTCAGACAGGCGGTTTTATTTGGAATTATTGTGCAAATTGAACCTAACATGCCCAAGGCACCAGCATAAATAAAAGGGATATTCAGTTTAACGCATGCGTCATTTAGTGCATACCTAGCATCTATACTATCTAATGCATCCACGATTATATCAAATCCCTTAACAATGCTCTCAGCAGTATATTTAGTAACAGAATTCGGAAGAGCTTCGATCTCAACACCTGAATTTATTTGTTGAAGTTTTTCTTTTGCGGCTTCAACTTTTACTCTGCCTATATCGTTTTCTGTGTAAAGGTGCTGTCTGTGTAAATTAGAAATTTCTATGATGTCTCTGTCTACTATCTTCAATTTTCCGATACCCATCGCAGTTAGTTGTGTAACTACAGGATTGCCTATTCCTCCAATTCCAACAACACAGACCTTTGCCTTCCTGAGTTTTTCTAATCCGACGAACCCTATTTCATCGAGCATTATCTGTCTAGAGTATCGTTGTAAATCCTCGCTCTTCAATTCAGAACCGCCAGCTACTGCGGGAAGAATATAAATAGAATCACCATTGTTAAGCTTCATGGCCATGCCATCATTACTAAAACGCATATTTTTTCCGTTTATGTAAATGTTAATTAATGATCTTGGTTTCCCGTTCAAATCCAAAACTTTACGCTTAAAATCTTCTCCGAGCTGTTCCGTTACTTTTGTAAATGCGTCTTGCAGATCTATGGCATCTAACGGAATCTTCTTTTCCCCGCTACCTTTCGTAAGAACAGAAGGGATAATGAATTCGATACTTGTCATTCTATTCTATTCATCCTTGTCTATGTAATCATCGCAGATACGGTTTGTACGTCTGGCTTAACAATGTCAAGTTTAGGCAATTTACTTATTATTACTTCAGTAGATTTTAATCCGTTACCGGTAACATAACATACTACTTTTTCATCTTTTTCTATAAATCCATCATCAACTAGTTTTTTGAGTACAGCAATAGAGACACCACCCGCAGGTTCAGTAAAAATGCCCTCAGTTTTAGCTAGTGCCATAATTCCATCAATAATTTCATCATCGGTAGCTTCTTCAGCAATACCACCATACTGTTTCAGTCTTTTCAGAACATAAACTCCGTCTCCAGGGTCCCCAATAGCTAAACTCTTTGCTATAGTGTCCGGTCTTTCTACAGGAACTATTTCTTGACTATTTTTCTTAAAAGCATCAACTATTGGAGAGCAACCATGTGGTTGTGCCGCTGTTACTCTTAGATTTGAAATGTCCCCAATAAGTCCTATCTCATGCAACTCTTCAAATCCTTTACAAATTGCATTTAGCATTGCACCACTACCAACGGGTATAATTAGATGATCCGGAACTTCCCAATTAAGTTGTTCAGCTACTTCAAACGCCAATGTCTTCGAACCTTCCACATAATATGGTCTCATATTAATATTTACAATTCCTATGCCTTTTGAATCTCCTATTATGGAGGCAATCCTATTGGCATCGTCATAAGTCCCTTCTACTGCAACAAATTTGGCACCATAAGATAATGCCTGTGCAATCTTGACTTTTTCAATATCAGATGGTGCAAAAATANGCTTTAGCGGCATGAGCGGCTGTTGCCGAAGCTAAATTTCCAGTCGATGCACATCCGACTGCCTTGAGTTTGATCTCTCTAGATTTTGAAATTGCCACACCCGCAGGCCTGTCTTTGAATGAAAACGTTGGATTTACTGAATCGTTCTTTATGAAGAGATTCTTAAGGTTTCCGATATGTGTTCCTAAATCCTCTGCGTATTGCAGAGGTGTAAAACCAGCATGAATATTTACTATGCATTTCTTATCAGCAATTGGCAGGAGCTCAAAATAGCGCCAATATGTTTTATCCTGTCTTGAGGAAAAGGTGTCCCTACTTAAATCCGTTGGAACATCATATATAACATCGAGCGGACCGAAACACTCTTCACATATGTATTTGAATATTGGAGTATATTCAGCGCCGCATTCTCTGCACTTCAGAAAACGAATTGAACCCATGTATACTCAACTATCAACAATTTGTCTGGTAATAAATATCGCTAATAGTAATTTTAGTATTACTTAATTTTTTTACCTTAAAATTTTATAACTAATAAACATCAATTACATCAAATATGGCGCTTACTCAAAATTCAATATAATTATTATATAATTCTAAGGAATAAATTGTCAATTTTATTAAGTTTATGTTCAATAAACAGTATATCGAACCCATCATGGACTGAGCACATGTGACAAGAAAATATCCATGACATCTGAAGCATGTGAAAGATGTGGGTCCACTAATTTTGCGACGCAATAGTTTTATTCAGATGGGCTAAAAGTTCATTATAATATCTTTTAGTATAATCCTAAGAAGCTTTAGCTAAATTTGTGTCAGTAACAAGGGTTAATATGACCTCCCAGACGATCCCCCATTTTGTGTCGACAGGGCTCCCGTTCCCAAATTACGTAAATTAAATTATTCAATATCAGATCTATAAGACAATCTTTCGATACAAAAACTAAAAGATAAGCTGTTGAGTTAATGAGCCTAAAGATTTTAGAATTTATTCCATAGTTATTTTCCACACGCTTTCTGACAATATAATGGTGCTGAATCAAATATTTTAAACCTTCATTTGGTATTTACCGCTTATACCTTTCCCAGTGTAACAAAAAACAGTAACAAAATTATAATAGGGTACCCAACCGTTTTAATTCATAAGCATTTACGCTCACTTGATTAATTCTATGTTCGCATTTACTTTGGAATAGTTCCGTTATCTCTACACTGTTTGTGTGTGTTTTTGCCATTTTGTTTTGCTCAAAAAATATCTTAAAAGAATTTTTTGATCTGTCAAACCGCTTTTTCTCCAAACTACTTTATAGACGATAACTGATATCAGATACCATCCTATAGAATTAACAAGTATAGTAACAAGAAAACCTAAATAGTAACTCATAACTATACCTGTTACTGTACCGCCAATTAGGAAGGGTATTTGCCGTTTAATAGCTGCTATCGTCATATGATCCATAATTTATACTACAACTAGTAATATACACAACAAGTCTTAATAAATAGCAGGAACTTGCGTCAGGCCTTATTCTAATTGAATCCTCACAATAAAAAATAATTGAAAAAAGGTATCGATCACTCGAGCAGTTTATCGAGCGTCAATTTCTTAAGTAGACTTTGGTCA
>VBPR01000140.1 GCA_005877345.1 Nitrososphaerota archaeon | reverse complement strand
TATCTTATTTGATTTAGATCCTTATGTCTACTCTGGAAAAGAAAAAAAGGGTCAAGAACCACAATACAACATTGCCGGTTTCAAAGCATCTGTCGACATCGCTCATGAACTAAAAGATATTTTCAGAGACTTAAAAATTAACTCATACTTAAAAACATCAGGCAAGTCAGGATTACATATTTACGTTCCTATTGCGAATATCTACTCATATGAGCAGACCAAAAGTTTTGCTGAAGCAATAGCCAAAATTATGGTTACAAAATTTCCAAAAAAAGTAACCTTGGAATGGAACACCTCAAAAAGAAAGGGAAAGGTATTTTTTGACTACAACCAAAACGCAAGGGGGAAAACAATAGCCTCCGTATATTCCCTGCGACCAACTGCAGATGCAACTGTTTCAATGCCGATTGCCTGGAAAAACATAGACGAAATTCTTCCGACAGACTTTACAATTACAAATGTGCCCGATTTAATTGATAAGGGTGGTGATACGTGGCAGGATATTCTTTCTGATAAACAAGACATTGGAAAATTAATTTCTCAGGCCCAGCAAATTGTTTGATTTTTAGTTCATTATTTTTATTGTCATAAGAAATATCCTTTAGTTTATCGTGGCGACAATAATGTAAATGCGGCAATTCTTTGGAATTACCAATAACCGGGCAAGCATTATTATGTTCGACCTGTAAAATAGTGAGGCTTTGTTAATGATTTGTCTCACTGACATGATTGCTCAAATCATTCTCAGATTTGAAGGATTCGTCGCAGAGGTCACAACGATAGAATCGAGGAAAATTTGGATCAAGCTTGGCCACGGTCCTATAACTAGGTAGTAAATATTTTGATGGAGCTAAGGGCAATGGCAGATATGTCGTACTATAATATGGATAATCCTTAACATAGTAAAAGTTTGGATCGGGTGTTCTGTTTCGCTCGTATTTTTCCTTGATATAATTTTCCGTTGGTTTGAGCCATAGGACATGGCCATCCCAGCCTTCGACTGCAGTTACTGGGATATAATAATAATGAATGTTAACAAATCCTCTCTTGACTACTATAAAATTTCTGTTAACAGCCTCAATATCTCCTATGTCAATATCATCAGACGAATGCACCGACTCATCTATAAGATCAATCCATTGTGTCTCTGGTTTAACCGGCTCCATTAATATTCAAAGCGCAATATAATATTAAAAACTTGGTGTCAAAGATAAGTTATGTTCTTCTTTGCTACCATAGAAGGACTATTATTATCCCATATTATGCTGCATGGAGGGCGATAACGTACCCATTATCATGAGACCTACGAAACTAAGTAATAAAAGAAACATCGCTATCATCATTTTATTTCTTTGTCTCGGATCTGTAACTTCCTTTCTATCCACAATAGGAACAGCTACAAAAAGGATAATTACAAAGATTGTTGTATAAGCTATGGCAGGCACTCCAAAGATATTTTCTAGAGGATATAGCCAAAGTAAAAACCAAGGTGGCTTTGTTACTTCAACACCTTCTACCCCTTTAAAATAAAGAGGTGCTGACCATATTAGCGAAAATGCTATCACTATAATAGTTACCACCGCTCCGTTTATCAGCATTTTATTGATATGTGTTGAGAATGGAACTTTTTGATCTACTCGAGCAGTAATACATTTGTATTTATCCAAAACTTTTGGACTAGCTATACCATTTAGCCTTATCAGGATTAAATGAATTCCTAATAGAGGAACAGCTATTGCCGGAATTGCAGTAACATGTAATGCAAATATCCTTGAAAGCAATGAAACGCTGGGTGCAAATTGCTCAGTAAGAAAAATGCCAAGCGGACCCGCAATTTTTGCGGTGCCAATTTGGTGCTCAAGTGCCTCTGTTCCTTCCTGGTCCCATTTAAGCACAGTACCAGTATACGAAAAGGCAAACACAGTGACTAGCAGTCCAACACCAGCCAGCCATTGTATTTCTCTAGGTTTTTTATAAGCGCCGGATATGAATACCCTTGCGCTATGTAATAGCACCATAATTATCAAAAACTGGGCTCCCCAATAGTGAAGATTTCTGACAAATCCTAGACTGACATTATTTGCAATTTCTGAAACAGATTCGTATGCTCCCGGCATGCTATTTGAATTAGGTATATAGAATTGCTGTAATATGACCCCAGTTATTAGCTGAACGATACCAAGAACTATGATAGTTCCTCCAAGAGTATATGTTACATCGTTAGCATGCTTTGGAATAGGATAGTCAAATAATTTCTTCCAAGCTAAACGACTTTCGATAAAACTTTTCTCTTTATTTTTGATTTCTTTTTGTGTTATTTTCAATTCTTTGTTTTTCTCTACATTAGAACCATTCTCTTCATCTTCATCATTATACTTTCTTGTTATCTTAGTAATCCTATTCCAATTAATCCATTTCATTTAAGGTCCTCCTCTTTTCTTTCCTGCTTTGACAATACCAGTCCGTTATGCAATTTTATTTCAAGTAAAACAAAAAAAATGACACCAATAATCAATATTCCAGACCATAAATAAACATCCTTTGGATAGATATTTAGAGTGGGAAGAAGTATAAAGTCTGCGGCTTGTAATAATTTATCATCTTTATTATCGTTGATATTGATTGTTTTATTGAGCGATTCTCCTTCCGCGCTATCCCAAACAACAAATTTAAGAAGACCTTTTTGCAGAATACCTGGTTTGAATAAGGAATGTGTGGTTGTGTTATTGCTCTGAGTATTATGTACACCATCTAGAATACGTTTTCCTATAATAACATGCCATTGATTATTCTTCCATTGTGCTTTAGTAATCACACCTTCTTTATCGACGCTTAAACTTGTAGGGCCTAGAGAATCCCAGTACCAAACGCTACCACTGTTATTTTTCTTATCGCTAAGAGCAATGTTATTAGATCTATTTTGCACATCGTCTTTAGTAGCAATAGAAGTAGTTTGTGCTTCTTCCTGGTGTGGTTCAAAAACTATTTTGGCTCCATCTGTATTTGTGTTATAAATAGTGTGATTATTAATTTCTCTTAGAGCGCCAATATGGTAACCTTTCGTACTATCGTTCCATGATAAGAGAAAGAAAACATGTGTAAGATTATTTAAAGAATTCACGGATATTTTATGACCATATAGAGAATCAATGTCTATCTGTGACGATAATTCTCTCCATTGTTTATTCATTGGATCAGCCGTTAGCTCTATGTTTACGTCTTTATGTTTTGATAAAACTACCGCATGCATTTCTGATTTTCCTTCTCCGTGTTCTTTCTCTCCGACATGAGCATTTACTATATTGACATTAATTGTAGCCAAAAAAGTAATTGAAGAAAAGTATACGTATACTGTAATAATTATTATCAGAAGATAGAACCTTATCATGATCAATAGAAGATATATGACTTAAACCCCGAAATAGCTCCATTGATCGGATCAGAATGGTATTCGTAATGATATCGCATTATGACTATCATATTGAATATCATGGAAACTTGCGTCGATATGCACGGGAATATCCCGACTTTTTGACTTTTTTTCTGACTTCAATTTGCTCTGGGCACCTGGTAATATGGGATTTTACCGAAGTTGGTTGATGCCTGTTAAACATTCTAATGAAAGTATGTGCATAATTCCTTTTATCTATTACATTTGCAGCACATTAAATCGCTAGCCGTTAAATATTATATTGACAAAAAATAAGTAATGGCTAAGGCCAATGACCAAGTATAATCCCGCCGAAAAGAATTATCTAATTTGGTTGTTTGTATCTATGGCTATAGTCGTCATGTTACCTTTTATCCTACCATTTCCTATATCATTCATCGTCTCGCTAGTTGTTATCTTCTGCCTTAGTATTTTTAGAGCCGATATGGCGTTAAGAATGGCGGGGTTCGGAGGAATAAAGGATTGGTACAAGTCTTTGTCTTCCTCACGATTTGGTCGCCAATGGGGAACCGGAATTAATGGCTACGCACACCAATCGCTAAGGTTTTGTGGCATGAACTGTGATAACGAACATAACAAGATTGCATGTCCTAAGTGCGGTTCAAAGGCAGTGAGGGCTGTGTGATATACGAGAGATTAAATTACAAAGTCTTATAATCTTTTTATCTATAAATTGCTTACAATCACATTCAGGCCATCTGCATCTCTTCCCACTTTCTCCTAGTTGATTCTTGTGGGTTGATCTGGCGTGATGACAATTGATACAAAGATCTTCAGCACTCAATGATTATTCTTTGTTTACATAATAATTATAGCCTTTCAAACTTAACGGTACCGTCAAACATGTCAAAGTGATAGCAATGGATAATAATATTCCTTTAGCACGTTATAGATAATAAATGAAGAACAACCAGAGTCAGAGAGAGGGAAAAATCTATCTGCCATATGATCGAATGTCGACTACAATGTTTGATGAAAGACTATGTGGCAAACGCATCAAACTTATTCATACAGATGATCTTCATACCAAATTAAAATCTGGTGATATGGGAACAATCAAATGCACTTTCTTAAATCTTAATGAAGTGGTCATAAACGTTAAATGGGATTCAGGTAGTAACTCGGGTTTTATTGTCACCAAGGATGATTATGAAATCCTTGAATGAATGAACAAATGAAAAAGAGAAAAGTGAAGAAAGACGTAACGTCTAAACGAAAATCTGTTGTAAAAAATGTAACAGAACAAGATGTAAATGATATTGTTCTAGAACCCGTAGAATTCTCCGAAGAAGAAAAAGCCATTAAATATACAACGATCGTTTATCGCACAAGGGAATTAATTAAGGCATTAACAAATAGAAAATATACACCAACGCAAGACGTTTTATTTGACCTCATAAGACCTACTAGGGAATTTAGAAAAGGCTTATACTTGGAACTTAATGAAACAGAACGAGCATATCTGTGGAACTATCTAGGAATG
>VBPR01000139.1 GCA_005877345.1 Nitrososphaerota archaeon | reverse complement strand
AAAAAACCCATAGATGACATCGAAGCCCAAACAAGGAATGTCGTGACTAGCAGTAGTGGAATGTAAATTGCTGATGAGAGAAACAAAGTAGCTAACGAGATCAATAACAATAATGCAGGCAGTCCGAATAGTATCTGAGAAAGTGCCAATCCGACCATGTAAGTAATGGGCGAAACAGGAGAAGCGACAAAGACATCCTGAATCTTGTATTCATTCTTGTAAAAAGAGATATCTTGACCCAGCAATAATCCATATCCAACTAATGCCATTACCAAACTTCCTGTGATAGAGAGTGGCAAATATTTACCCTCGCTGACAATAAACAAAATAAATAACAGAGAGAAAGGACTTATTGCAGAAAAAATCAAGGATAAGGGATTTCGTCTTAACCAAAGAATGCCCGTCAAGTACGCAATGAGAAAAATTTGCATTAATGCGGTCTTGCTTTTAGCAATTAACATGCCTTGCAAAACATGTGTTCCAGATATATAGGATTTTGCGTATTTTAATGACATATGCGCAAAAAAGAGAGCACAAGTAAAAAGATCTAATATAGATATCCCCATTATCTGAACGAACAAAAAAATAAATTGATTCTTAGCGAACATGCTCAGCATATTTTCAAGAAAGTACATCTCAACGCCGTAAGACATTATCAAGATCCAGCTAAAAGACGAGAAGGAAAAAGTCAAAATGCCAACTTGCAGAATTCCTCTGGTTTAATTCCAACAAGTATGAAAATTAATGCTTTGAGGGATTTGGGACAAGGGATAGATAAGCTCAATTTGGCAGTAAATAGGAATTCATCGTTGGAAGAAGTGTACAACATTGTTCATGGGCAAATTCATCCTAATCTATTTTTAGCCTTTAATTTGAAACTTAAAGCAGAATGAATTGATATGGACCAGAAGTGTCGTGAGGTATATTAATCAAAGATGCCGCGAAGTATCATAACATTTAACGTAGGATTTACATGAAGGGGAATTAAATGAGTGAAGTTAGACTCCTAAACAAAATCAAGGAACTTCGGAAGGTTTGTAAATAGTCTCTAAATTGAAATCGTAATTGATAGAAGAGTTACCACACTATGGATACGACGTCTTTCTTTAAAGAATGACGAAATAACGACTGGGATATTGAACAATATCTCGGAAATAAAAATCCATTTACTCACTGGACACCTTCTTTAATTTCATAAAGAACAAGGATACCTTATCGACTTGACTCATGATTACTTTGTTGGAAAATTGGAAGAAACCGTTACCAAATTCGATCTCGAAATGGCACGGACAGATCCCTTGACAAATTTACGTTATAATGAAGATTTATTTCAATACCTTGAATTTGCAAAAAAGGCTAACAAATGTCTTGAATTATTCAGAATGAAATTAAGTGACCGTTTCACTCAGGTGCATTTCTGGCCAATTTGTTTTGATCTCTCAGTTGAATCTTTTACGATGAAAAACAACGAGCAGATTGGTGTGGATGTCTCTCCAGGAGATGATGACTCTGAATCGCCTTATCTTTATGTAAACCCTATTCGTTTGATGAAAAAATGGTTGACCAGTCATTGGCTATAGGTAAATGGCATACACCTGGTTGGAACGGAATTAAAGTAGATTGAAATGAGCTTGAAGATAAAATAGAACAAGAAATTTCTTCAACAATATATGATTTATTTTTAGTTGCAAAACGCAATTTTCGTTGATCCAGCAATAGCAGTGTTCACGCTAATCGCAATTAATTTTCCGTTATTCAATTGCAAGAAATAATATTGCAACGTAGCATATAGTTCTAATTTACCTTTATTTTTGACGTATCTTGATTTATTATTCTAGTTTGAGATTAATCGCAATGTTAGGACTTGTCGTATCGAATTATAAAATCCTTGTACTTTCCCGTATATTGTCCGTAGTCCATTTTTACTTCGTCAACTCTCGCATTCTCAGGGCCGATCTTACTCCACTTTACAACCTGATTAACATCTTCTTTGTTTCCTTCAAGCAATGCTTCCACGCTTCCCTCCGGCAAATTTCTTACCCATCCTACAACAGAATTTTTCATTGCAACTTGCTGCATATTAAATCTAAAATATACTCCTTGAACCTTGCCCCTAACTAGCAATCGAACAGATATTGATTCTTTGTCATCTGGTATTGAATTTTTAGAGCATCTGAAAATCACATTATTTTTCTGTATAGCGCTATTTTATATATATTCAATTAATAATTGTGTCAAAAGATTGCGTAGGTACTATTAGATTTGAGATTAAGCTATTGCTCCACATCATCCAAACCTTTTATATCTATATGATATGCATAATTCCAGTACAAATTGAGGACCAAATTTGGCTTTACCCAAGGATTAAATATCGCAAGACTAGGTCTGGATGAAATGCAAATAATGACAGCTTGTCAAATTGCGGATAGGATTGATTTTGATTCAATCTGGTCAATGGATCATTCAAACGTACCACAATGGAAAAATGCAGTTGTTAATGATGCATGGTTATTACTTGCGGCAATTGGCGCAGTTACCAGAAATGTTGAATTAGGTACGTGCGTGACTGATGCAATAAGAAGACATCCTTCAACTATTGCACTTTCATCAATTACCTTGGATAGGCTAACTAATGGTAGAGCAATATTAGGCATCGGTGCAGGAGAAGCCCAAAATGTAGTCGATTTTGGAATAGAATTCAAAAAGCCAGTAACTAAATTTAGAGAGCAATTGGAAGTTATAGAAACTCTTTTTGATTCCGATCCTGATAATAGGGTAAACTATAATGGAGAGTACTATAAACTCGTTAATGCATGTTTGCAGGCAAAGAGCATTAGAAAACCAAGGCCACCAGTATATATCGCAGCAGGAGCACCAAAAACCTTAGAGCTATGCGCTATCTACGGAGATGGTTGGATACCAATAGGATATACTCCTGCATTGTTTAAACATCATGCAGACATTATTAGAGATCATGCAAAAAGAATCGGTAGGGATATTAGCAATTTTCAATTCGCAAATGATGTAGATGTTTATTTTACTGATGATGGTGAAGAGGCATGGAACAAGATGAGGAACGCAGTCAAGGTCAGTTTATACAAGCCAGAATTATTGAAGGTTCACAATATCCAACAGGATTCAGAATTTGATTTCCGAAGATATTTTACAGAATATGCAATGAATAAACCAGAATTGATGGAACAAATGAAAAGAGCTGCTATGCAAATCCCCGATGATGTGGCAAGGAGTGCAATAGGGGTTGGTAGGCCTGATGACGTGATAGAAATGTTAGAACGTTTTATTGAAGGAGGAACAAACCACTTTATAATTAGGTTCTGGGGAGACGGATATTTCAAAAACATAGAGTTATTTGGTAAAAAAGTAATTCCATATTTCAGAGAACAGGAAAAATAATTTACGGATGTCATTAGTAAAGCTGAACTGGAGACTTGTCTCTTGAATTTAGTATATTCAAGAATTTGATTTATTAAAAAAGGTGACAAGTTTCAGGTAAGTTTTATTTCTATTTCCTTTGGTATAAACAAGTGGATTTGCATCAAAACCCAATAAGCGCAAGCTATCCGCAAAACTTTCAGCAAACCCATGAAAAGTATAGATTTTCTCAGGGTTGCATTTCTTGACCACTGTTATTAAATCATCATAATCACAGTGGTCGCTTAGCGGAAAACAATAATCTAGCCCCAATGCATATTTGTAATATGGCTTAACAGCCCATCCACTGAATCCGATGGATAAAGCGCCATATTTTTTCTTGATGTAATTGAGAAATCCATTCTTGCATGAGGCCAGCGGAGCGATCAGTAACCATGGCTGGTGAGAAGACAGGATATTGTTATTTTCTGCTTCTGAGAAAGTAACATAATTGTCCATACTGATTCCAAACTCAGAATAAAGTTTGTTCATCTCGTCTATTGAATCGTGTATGATTAATGGTTTCCAATGTCTAAAAACATTTGTAAGAATTTGTGCCTTTCCTAGAGTGTATCCTAACAAAATAACTGGTATACCTTGATGATACATTTCTGAAATTATTAAATTTGCTTTGTGTATAGTGGTTTCAAATTTTGGAAAAATGTAGTCAGGATCGCCAAATGTAGATTCTATTATGAGAATTCTTGCATTGGGTATAATTGCCGGATTCATAAACGCTCTTTTTCTTATTGAAATATCACCAGTGTAATACAATTCATCTTCTATAAGGAGTCCATTTGAACCAAGAATATGTCCTGAATCCAGTAATCTGAAATCATGTTCTTGATACATATCACCATATTTGTACCCTCGATGCATCGCAATTTTATGAGTTATTTTTGAAGTGATAATCTTATTCCCGTTCTCTTTAACACACCTGTATAAATGATCACTATGTGCATGTGAAACAAAAATGAAATCAGAATTAGGTTGTTTATTTGGATCAAGAGATATTTTTTTACTTTTGTTGTCCACTGTTATGCCGCAATTGTCTACTGAAACATGAAGCATCAGTTTCTTTGATTTTCGGACAGTATATTAATATTAGTATAACGACTTATGTCAAAAACAAACTTTGAATTCTACTGATAATCTCAACTCCTCATTGACCTAAGGGTTTGAAGTAAAATTTAATTTATGTTAAATTTCTAATTTTGAGTAATGATTCTGAGCCGATATTGGTTTATATTTTCTATTATCAATTTGGTTTCATTTATTATTTGTCTTGAATTCTTTATTTTGCATGAGTACAATAATTTTGATTCATACATATATGGACAAAGTGCTTTTACTAATTCGTCCGGTCTAGTTGATAAATCAACAAATGTATCTTTTAATGCTGAAGGAACAATTAACACTATTTTGTTTTCTCAAGATACATCCAACAATACAAAACCTTTAGTCAAAGATATCAATACAAATCATTCTTCGAAATATCTTCTAGTTGGAAAATGGAGGTTGGACGTCTTGAATGATAATGTAACCTATTTCAAAAGCAACTTTACAATGATAGATACCGGCGGACACGATATTCACTTTCACACGATTGTTTATAAGCCAGGTTCAACTCAACCAATCACTCAAAACCAACAAGGAAAACCGGGAATTTTGTTTAAATATAAAAATAATAATACTGCAGGTTTTAATAGTAATGTTGATATCTATACCAACGGCGTTTTGGAATGGGAAGACGTTCCTATAAAAGTAACTTTCATGAATGAAAAAGTAATTATGATTGATATCAAAGATAAAAAGACGGGAGAGCACTTTTTGAAAAACCCCATATATGGCATGATAAATTCTGTCGATCTGATCCATCAATAACCTTTGTTCTCCAGTTATCATATTACGACTCATATACCAAACTAAGTGAGTACTACCTCTAATTTTCTATTTTTGAGGGCATTTTTTATTTCCAGTGCAATTCTTCTACCCATACTCATGCCATTTTGGAATAGGAAATCAGAGTATTGTGATCCAGAAACATATAGATTTGTTCCAGCAACAATTCTTGCAGAAAATTCAAAAGTAATGAATCTTGCATCCTTAGTATAGACTCCTTCCAAACAAAACGGACCAGGAATTCCAGGAG
>VBPR01000138.1 GCA_005877345.1 Nitrososphaerota archaeon | reverse complement strand
TCATTCTGATTTAAGTTTCAAATTAAACGCTAAAAATAGATTAGGATGAATTTGCCCATGAACAATGTTGTACACTTCTTCCAACGATGAATTCCTATTTACAGCCAAATTGAGCTTATCTATCCCTTGTCCCAAATCCTTCAAAGCGTTAATTTTCATACTTGTTGGAATTGGCATCAAACCAGAGGAATTCTGCAAGTTGGCATTTTGCAGCTCCTTTGAGAATAACATTTTCAATGATTTTGCAAGCATTGTCGAAGTTTCGTAATTGACTTTAATTTTAACGTCTTTATAATTTCGGGATAACAAATCATTAAGAGAATGGTTACCGGGGATTGAAGGAATCTTATCAGGACCAAGTCTAGAAGTATCATCTGTCATGTTCACTATGGGTAATTTGTTCATATTCATAATCATGCCAACGCTCATATTTAGCAGACTAGAAGCCTGATTGGAGTCAAGCCCGTGTGATAGTCCATATTCCTTAAGACTTTCATCTGCAAGATTGGCCGCAATTAGTGCCTTTGTAGTTAAGTTGAGATCTGTGAAAATGGCAGCATATTTATCAACAGGATTAGAATTTTTATGTATGTCACTTTTGAAAGAGACAATCCGGTTGAATAACATGTCTGCTTTTTTGGAATGTGTGAATGCATTTGATTTGTTTATAGTAAGATCGAACGATGCTAGAGTGTTTTCAACTTCAAATTGTTTTATTAATGTAAAAAATTTTGAGTCTTGATTTTGGTAAAAATTGTGTGCATACAGATTGTTGTTTGAGAAAATGAGCATACTACCTATTAAAAGGAGGTATGCTAGAACAATTAACCTCATTGTAAAGTCACAACAAGTACTAATAAAATAAAAAAGATGCGAAACCAATAGAATGAAAATAAATTTCCCATAGTTTTGAGCAATTTCATGCGAATATGTAAAACATTGAGCGAACGACTTTATAATTATTAGGTATGAAAGTATTTCCTTTCTCAATTGCTTTATTTTTCAACTAGTGCTTTTTGGTTATGTAATCATGACACATACTCAATTGTCATATTGTACAGTTAACCAACAACAGCATTCTTTTAATAAACATTCTTGAGATCTGCTTGCTTTGCAATCATCATGACTACAACCGCATTCGGTACATTTCAACAAGGCCAGTATCATAAAAAGCTCTAATAGCTCTTCTGAGCAATGTTGTGATTTTGCAATTACCTTCAGAGAAATGACTTGTACAATACGATATCAACATCCATTATTAATAAGCTAGGTTTTGGTGATTCCTCATGTCCTACAAAACTGACCCACGGATAGATGATACTCATAACTTTACGTCCTGAATAATAAATTTCCATAAATTTATGTCGTGTAGGTAGTTATTTCACATGTTATTTTCTAAAGGCATTGCTCATTCTTTCCATAACCACTTATCCCCTCGCTTTTTGTACTTCTGCTTAACAGCAGCCCATGCTGCTTTATGAGCGACTTATTCAGCACTTTGACTTTTTCCTCCTCGTCTTTTAGCTGGATCTTGGTAATGTTTTACGGCATTGGCATGTACCTTCTTGAAAATATGCTGAGCATGTTCAGGTAAGGAATCAATTTGTTTTTTTGTTCTAGCAGAAAATGTGGTATCTATATTAGATCATTTTCTACTCGTGCTCTCCTTTTTGGGCGTCTATCATTAAGATACGCAAAATCCTATATATTTGGAACACACGTTTTGCAAGGCATGTTAATTGCTAAAGGCAAGACCGCATTAATGCAAATTTTTCTGATTGCATACTTGACGGGCATTCTTTGGCTAAGACGAAATCCCTTATCCTTGATTTTTTCTGCAATAAGTCCTTTCTCTCTGTTATTTATTTTGTTTATTGTCAGCGAGGGTAAATATTTGCCACTCTCTATCACAGGAAGTTTGGTAATGGCATTAGTCGGATATGGATTATCGCTGGGTCAAGATATCTCTTTTTACAAGAATGAATACAAGATTCAGGATGTCTTTGTTGCTTCTCCTGTTTCGCCCATTACTTACATGGTCGGATTGGCACTTTCTCAGATACTATTCGGGTTGCCTGCATTATTGGTATTGATCTCATTAGCTACTTTGTTTCTCTCATCCGCAATTTACATTCCACTACTGCTAGTCACGACATTCCTAGTTTGGGCTTCGATGTCATCTATGGGTTTTTTTCTATCATCTCATATGCTACACATGAGGAACGTCTCGCAGATTATATCATTTGTTAACGTGATTCTCTCAATCTTACCACCAGTTTTTTACAGTATTGAAAGATTGCCTGTCTTGTTTCAATATGTTTCTTACTTGGTCCCAACTACTCATGCATCTCTAATAATACAAAGTACAATGGGAATAGCCACACCAAAAGAGTGGTCAATTGAATTGGGATTCTTGGTTCTGGCAATATATCTAGTAGGTTTTGTCTTTTTAGCCAAAGTAAAGGCATTGTGGCGTGAAAGTTGATACCAATAATTTTAATGTGTCATATTTGTAACAATGAATATTCTAATGATTTGACAAGATTGATACCAAATTAGCCTATTCATATTGATATTACAAATAGAAAGTATGTTTTTAGTGATAAATACAGAAAAAGAAAGGCTAATCGATTATATTTTATACAAAAAAATGGGATTAATTTCAGTAACTTGCTGGTTACTAAACTATCCTTCTTCCATTCCAGCCATCCCATCTGCATCCGAAGAGTCGGCAGTTGTAAAGTTATCAGCACTTATCTTAATTTGTCCTCTCTCCGGATACATTTCAGTTAAGTATAGTTAAAGATGTTAGATTGTCAATGCCATATACTTTATCTATATATTCTCCCCAATTCTTGTAATTATTACAACGTTGCGCAAATGGCCATTTTATAATCTCAATCTTTAATAACAATTGAGCCGATAAGTAGTTAGTTAACTCACAATTTGGATAAAAGAAGATCAGAGGAGATAACTACTCCGAGTTCATTGGAACCAGGCTCAGAAGTTTCTAAGGACAAGGGCTCTTACACGCATCTTGTAAACGAAGGATTTCTCGCTGGTCAAAGAATAGCCAAGATCTCTGTTGTAACTTTAATCAGCATAGGAATTGTAGAGTTGGTTATGGGTCATATCAGTGGAAGTGTCGTGGCTACAGCCGATGGGGTAGATTCGATGTCTGATGCTATGATATCTTTTATAGTATTGATAGGTTTAAGATTTGCACGCAGACCTGCAGACAGAAAGTTTCAATTCGGTTACCATAAAGTAGAAAGCTTTGCTGCATTGATGGCTGCAATCGGGATGATTGTTATTGGCTCCTTCATAGTTTACAATTCTTATGGGGGACTTATCCATCCAGAAGAAATTCAGCAACCGTTACTCACCATGGTAGTACTTGCTATCGCTGGTGGTATATCGTTACACCGAGCATTTCAGATGCGGAGTATAGCAAACAAATACAATTTACTTTCATTAAAGACTGACGCCAAGAATTCAATAAAGGACGGGTCAGCCTCTGTTTTAGGTTTCTTGAGTGTACTCATAGCGACTCAGTTTGGATTCTTGCAGGCTGACGCGATAGGAGGATTGGTAATTGCAGGGTTCATATTTTCTGTAGCATATGTTTCTTTAAAACAATCGTCACTGATATTGGTTGATGCCTGGCATAATCCTGTCAGTTCAGATTATATCAAGAAATTGATAGAACAAAAATTTGAAGCTAAAGTGAGAGTGAGATCAATCAAATTGCGACAGACTGGTATCATCTCGCGAGCAGAAATTCATCTCGAAATTGATGGCAATAAACCATTGAATGAGGTAGAAATGTATTTACTCAACACTGAAAGTGTAATTAAATCCAATATCCCTAGTATGGATGTAGTCTTGGTCGTTCCTCATGCAAAGCACAAGTAAAATAAAGGGTTATGATATTACCTAATTTCTGAGTTTGTGCCATATTTTTCTTCAGGTATTTCGAAACATTTGACATTTGATTATAGTAATCATCGTATAGTCTGCGCATTTCTTCTTCTGATACTATGATTGATTACCTATCTTTTAGGAAGGATGGTATAATATTTCCTTTTGGTACCTTGAAATTTACCGGCTCATTTGGGCCTATCAGTGCACAATTTCCACATATTTTATACGGGTAAAGGTCATGGCGTTTTTTACTAATCTTCCATACGTAACCGCAAATAGCTCATTTCATAACAATATGCTCAGTCAACTGTCAACTAGAGTTGCTAGTTGCTAGTTAGACTATTATCTATTCCGGTGTCAACTCTCCCTCCCCCAAAGCACTTTCTGTATTAAATCCTCATTAGTTGAAGTAATGGTTAAAAGTTTTAGATTTGATAACTAAGAACATGTACTTAATTCTTATCGCAACAACTACGATATTATTATTATTTCTCATCCAAAGTGCATACAGCGTGGAAAAGTTCAGGGGTCTTCCTTTTTCTATCGAAGTACCTGACAGTTGGACTTATACAGAAACTCCAGAGCCTCCTATCGAACATGTATTAGGGGTTAGTTCTTATTCTTCCGTGGTATTGGTCCCTGCCAAGTTTGCGGAATTACTTATTCAGGATAAAGGCGATATTGGAATGGGTAACGGAACTGCGGCAATAGTATTTGCAGAAGATTCCGATTACACTGTAAAGAATGCTCCGCCGGATCTGTATGTAAAATTTAGAATGAATAAGGATGACTCTCTCAACGTTACATCGCGGCAAGATACTATGGTAGGTAAAGAAAAGGCTGTTAGAATTGAAGGTAGCAAAAATGACACTTCTGGTAGTATCAGACTATTGGAATACCTGATATTTCACAATAATGAACCGTATATTATTAGATATATCGCTAGCATGAATGATTTTGAAAGATATTTACCAGATTTTGAATTGATGGTTAAGAGTTTTAAGTTTGGGACTAATGCGACTCGTAGTGAGTAAATTGAGATAATGCACGTTCTTATACTGTGTGACATATTTCTGGTTGCTCTTTTAACAGCAGACAAGGATGAATCAAGTGATGCCAGAAATTTCAATCATTCGCATTTTTTACATTTCGTAGGATTATTCTTGACTAACATTCGGGCATGATGTAATCTTCGATGTCCGTACATACATTTGTCGTATTGACTCATTGGAGCCTATTAGTCTACAAATCTTAAGTTATTAAAAATTACGAGTATACAAAATATCTGCAGTTTTGCCAAGTTTAATCTCTTGCAATATCCGTTAGCGTTCAGAGGACCGATATACTCAGACGAATTCTTCAAAAATTTTCACCAAATTAGGGTTTAAAGTGGTGTTTTTGATATGGTCTCTATTTCTTTTGCTATATCTATTTGACCATAGTTTCTTAATTCATTGAGGATGGTTGCTATTTCTTACCACCTTAATTCGTTTTGGTCCTGCCTCAAGAACGTGGGTCGTTATAGAAATGCTCATAGTTTTAGACTCAATATTCTTATTCCCATAACCCATTTAAACTATAAAATCCTATATTCATTCAATGTTAGCTCAAAATATGACGAGATTGTTTTTTATTATGTTCGCAGTGGCAGTTTGGACAATAGGCAGTGGAATTATGATAGCAGAGGCAATATGGCCGTTCGATCAAGGAAATTCCTCGCAACAAACGAATCAAACAGGCAATCAATCCTCAGCTGCATCAAACTCGACATCTGCTAGTCAATCTGGAAGCCTAGGGTATTAGAACGATCTAGTTATTTACTTATACGTTCTGCAAGTGATTGGCGACCTGTCTCGCCCTCTTCATAGCGCTTTCTATATTAAATCCTCATATTGGTAATTCAGTTTATAGGAATAGAACAAAGATTACAGAAAGAAATCAAAGAATCAAAAAAATGGCTTAGTATAGAAAAAGACGATAGTACTTACAAAAAAGATCTTGCTAAAATAATCCAATTGATAAACGGGGTTTTAGAAAATATGAATAATCCTGATACTAGGATTTGTGATCTTATGGAATCTGAAATGAATGAATTTATACTAGCAATAAATCAGACTCACCTAAATTTCATTTTCTATTTTCCAGAAATATCTTCTTTCATCATTGGGAAATGCATCAATGGCGATTTTAAAAATGCGATTATTTTTTTACTGAATTTAGATCTCCAAATTTGACCCATTTGAAAATCAAATCCGTCGCGATGAATTCTCTATTTTGAATTATAAGAGTTTTTAGGGATAATGTTTAGTTTGTATCTGATGAGTTACTCTTACCGATACCGTTGATTTGTACTAAGGATTCTACTTCTGACTCACCTTTTACATTCATAGCCTTTATCTCTCCAATATTCTGTGCATAGTATTTGTTTTCAACAATGTCAGGTTCAAGTGGTGAAAAATCTTTGGTTTTAAGTACGTTTGAGAAAATGCCATATGGAACTGTAATCTTCTCGTCCAAGCTAAGTACTGTACCTTTGTCTTCAGCAACACCCTTGGAGAATTCTTGGTTATATTTATCGTTAACCTTAGGATCTGTCTCCATTACTATTCCGGCTTTGGCACCCTTCACACCTGCCTCCCATGACCCTTCGTGACTTCCCTTGTTACTAAGGTCGGTAGTATACTCACCCATATACCAGACATTTCCTTGATCATCCTGTGCGAACCAATCATTTGTCTTTTCTTCATGTTCTCTATTCACATAACCATCATCGTGAACAACGCGTGTGGGTATACCCATTATCTCCTTTGTATCATTGGTGACCACAAACACGTCCCGTGTCAGGTCTTCCTCGCTTTTACCTTCATAAATCATTGTGGTGCCAGGTTTCAAAGGGAAATACTTATTATCAATTTTCAGGGGATTGCTAAAATTAGACTTGTCAAAAACGTTTGACGCTGCCATTGCGTAGTTAATCCCCATAATTGTTGGCTGTTGATAATGTAATCCAAGACCAACTAAAATTAAAGCCACGTTAGTCGACATGATTAATCCTACAAACATTAGAATTAACTTGATTTCCATGATATCGAAACTAAATTGCATAATTAATAAGATATTTGATACAAACATATCAGTGAATTAGTAATAATAAAAGGAAGAATCTATAAATCGCTTACACCCTTGTACCACTATATTATAAATAAACGAATTATTATGAAAAGCAGTTATTGTATCGTTCCAATAGGAACTGTCATATTGCTATTCCCCATGTTACCTCTGATCACGTATTTTGGATGGTGGCTTCTTTCATATGGATGAGTCTGAAGGTAATGTTGATAAATTGTTATGTTTTATACAAGGTAATCCAGGCTCTCATTTACGCCGAATCAAAAGGGAAATGGGGATTTCAATGGGAACGGTTCAATATCATTTAGACAAATTAGAAAAGATGGGTAGGGTAACATCTACTAGACGTGGGTTGTATAAATATTACTATCCTGCTGGTCTTTTTAGAGAGAACGAAAAAGATATACTTGAGGTTCTGACTCATGAAACTGCGAGGAAAATTCTTATGTTTATAATAGAGCAAAATAGTCCTTCTCAAACAGATATTGTCAATAGTGTAAGGATATCCGCTAGATCTATTAGCTGGCATGTTGGTAGGCTCATTGCTCTTAAAATGATTAAGGAGATCAAAGATGGAAAGTACAAGAGATATCAGCTACAGGATGACGCCAAGGACATCCTAACTCTTCTTAGGAACTACTATCCTAGCGTTTGGGACAAGTGGAGTATTAGGGTTGTAGAAATGTTTCTATCACTATCTAGCAGCCGGGTGGAATAAGTGATGATCTTATGTTAACTTTGTTGACTGTTCTCTTTTCAGGTATTTCTCAAATCGATTCATTCGAAGGATTAGAAAATGCAATAGCTCTAGGTATAACGGTAATTTCCCTCTTATTATTAGCTCTTTCCGTCACTGCGTACAGAAAAACTCGTCTTAGGGTAACAATTTATGCCATAATTATTTTTGCCCTCTTTGCCATACAGCAATTTATAGATTATTTAGACAATATCATTGTTGCACTGGATAATCCTATAACTGACGTTGTAGTTTCCTCTCTAACGCTCACAATTCTGGCCCTATTCTTTCTGGCAATTGTTCGAACAAAAATCAGCTAAGGCAAGGAAACAGTAAAACTAGGAAATGGCATAAAATGAAAGTAAATCAAAAGATGTCGCTGTTACGTGTACCATCCTAATATTAGACTCCTAGTCGATATTGCAGAAGTATAGATCATCGCTTCCGCTGATGGGAGGATCACTTAAGATATTAGCTCGAGTTTTTAATAATTCAAAAATTTCAGTAGAGAGAAGCGATAGGATTCTCTTGTTGATTTCGAATGCAGTGAATTTATGAAATTAAAATAGACTTGGCTGTCTTCGTCTATGCGCATCATCGTTCATCGTTAAGATATTTATTAATAACTTGTTATTAAATTAGATATATAGATAATTTAATATGAATTAAGTTGTAATTTTCCAAAAGGATAAATCTAGTTAGAGTAAGTTTGATAAAACATGGCCAC
>VBPR01000137.1 GCA_005877345.1 Nitrososphaerota archaeon | reverse complement strand
TCACCAATAAGGAGTCAAAGTTTGAATTGCATGAGATTTCTTCAAGTCATGCCTTCATTCGAAAATTGTAAAAGTATTGGTTTGTTCCTTTAAAATTTTTTCAAATTTCAAGATATCGAGATCCTTGAACGGTCTCATTTTGGGTAATTGTGGGGGCTCTTTCACTTTTTCCAATATTCCCCTTGAAATTAACTCCGCCTTTAATTTTTCACGCAATTCTGGATGACATAACTTGCTATGAAATATGCTTCCCCAACCCTGTGAGAACATCTCCTTTATATGCAAATCTCCCTTTTCTTCATGAAAATGTGGATTCCGTGTTTCGATTTGCAATACCTCTACTCCCTTTTCCATAGTGTCCTTGTGTTCAGGCGGGGTGATTCCACCGAACTGTTCCAACAAATTAACTATTTCAAAGGGTTCGATGGAAAAACCAGACGAGTAAGTTAATAGTTCTGCCAACTGAATAGACATACAATGTTCTCCAGAATTTCCTGTTCTGATAACCTCTGTCTCAAATCCAGTATAGTATGATATCATCAAATTCAAGAATTGATTTGTCATTTCAGAAACCCTGCCTAGTTTGGAAAATCTTACACCAGATTCGGAAATCTTTGGTTTGTATATCCATGAGACACGAACCATAGTGTAAGGTGTTGTCGATAACGCGATCCCAGACGAAAATATTTTTGCGTATTCATTCACTGCACCAGGAACATAGTTGTCAGAATCAACGAATCCAACATATTTTTTTCCCATCATTTTTGAAAGGATCATGCCAATGAACATCCCTTCTCCTTTACCATTGCGTATTTTATTATCAGAATCAAAAAGATCTGTATACCCAACTTCCTCTAAAGCCTTCACAAGACCTAGATCCTTTTGATGTATGATTACTGATCTTTTTTCTGCGAATCTGTTAAATTGCTCAAAGGCCTGTTTTTCTAGTTTATACCTATCAATTGGTTCTCTAGGACTGTTTGATACGATTATTGTTAAACAATCATGAGGAACACCGCTAAGTACTCCTTCTAAAAGCTTTAAACGTTCTCCTTTTATAGGAATCACAATTGACATTTCTGACTCTATTTTGGAAATGATTTCATCATCAATGGAACGAATTACTTCAGATTCAGTTTTCGGATGTTTGTTCTTGTGTCCAGAATCCAATTCGTACACACGTTGAACTCCATGTAGACTTACCGATCCAAATCTTTCTGTAAATCTCGGGACATCAAGCTTCATATCTTTGATTCAGTTATGCCATATTTATTGCAAGTCTATATAAATCAATAATTCTTTACATGAAAACTGAGAATTTACGATTTCAAACTTCGAGGATTATATCGTGATCCCTGATATATTTAAAAATAGAAAAAGAATATCATAATTGGTTACACCGGATTGAGTTTAGTTTGATATTTAAATTGTAATTAAGAGAGTATCAGCATTATCGTACATTGGTTTAGTAAAGTATAGTTTTAAGTAAATGTTGGGTACCAGGAATAAATTACTTTTTTCAATCAATACAAAAATATAAGCACCACAAATTATGCTCGGACTTGCTTCAAATCTACACTTCGATAAACAGTGTATCATTTTCTACCGAGACACTATGACTCTGCAATGGTTTTAATTTTTGAGGAAACGAAATCAAACTTCCTGTTTTAATATCCCATTTTGCTCCATGCCATGGACACGTTAATTCACTTTTACTCAATTCTCCCTCATGAAGCTCTGCTCCAGCATGAGTACAGATATTGTCGATTGCATAATAATTTCCGTCCAATTTTGTTACTACGAGCTCCTTTCCGCTAGCTGTTATATGCACCAACTTGCCTTCTTCAATATCTGAAGTTTTTCCCACGACAACCTTTGCCATGAACATACAAATAATTCTGCATTATTTTAAGTTAATTTTTTGCTATTTGTCCAATATTTAGATATCTTAATATACAATATTTCAACTTTTTAATGATAATTAAGAATGAGGCCAGATGACAAAGATTGAATATTCTGATGTACTTGATTCTATTACTAATAAGAATCTGATCTGGATAGATATTCAAAAACCTACCAGAAAAAAATTAAAAATGCTGGAAGGAAAATATCCATTTCATGAACTTAATGTCGAGGATAGTCTTTCCAAAATACAAATACCCAAAATTGACAGATATCAGGATCATATTTTCATAATATTACACTTTCCAACTGTGGATAAAGATAAGAGTATTCCGCGTTCTACTCAGCTTGCAATATTTGCCGGCCCTGACTATCTTATTACAGTACAGCAAGGGGAACTAAAACCAATCATTGAAATGTTCAATCTCTGTAAAGATAATGAAAAACAGAAGGAGACATTCATGGGCTCTTCATCTGGTTATCTATTACATAGCATAATAGATCTTATGGTTGATGATTTGTTACATGTTTTAATGAAACTTGAAGGAAATTTAGATGACATAGAAGATTTAGTATTTGATGAGAAAGTTGCAGTAGCAAGGGACATTTCATTATTGCGAAGAGAGATAACAACTCTTAGGCGAGTAGTTGTTCCCTTAAGGAGAATAATATTGGAACTAAGCAAAGAAATGCAAAGATTTTCTGAAGAAGATCTGACTGATTATTACGATGATGTCAGAGATCATACAGATAAGGTTCTTGAAGTTCTTGAAGAATCTAAAGAAACTATTGAAATTTTCAAGGATACTGATTTCATGTTAAGCACGGAAAAATCAAATAAGATATTGTCTCTTCTTACTATTCTGTTTACTCTTTCCATTCCTGCAACAGTAATTGGTACATATTATGGAATGAATATTAACCTACCAGGTGGTATTATCACTGGTAGTCCAGATTTTTTTGGTCCATATACTTCATTCATAACCTTATTAATAATTGCTATAGTCCCTTCATCAGTAATGGTCTTGTATTTTAAGAAATTGGGATGGTTTGGATGGTAATAATAAAAATATTAAATTATGACGAAATACTGTAATTATTAGATACATCTAATCTTAATGTTCAATTAAAGACGTTAAGTCTAAGTTGAAGAATGTTCTTAGAATACCCAGATATGATTCAACTGGTGGGGGAATTTCATCTTCACATGATACCTTCATGTTCCACGCATTTATCCAGATTATCATGGCGTATAGAATGTTGAGAAATCTCTTATACTGAGCTGGTACAAGCTCCAAACTTTCCAAATATTTGTCTCCTAATAGCCACGCCGCAGTAAAATCCAGACATTTTTGACCGTAAACAACTTCGATTTGTTCTTCAATACTCTTTGCAAACTTGAATGGCGTATGGGATACAAAAAAAGGAAAATCAATTTTATCTGGCATAATCAGACCCGGAGGAGACCAAATCGAAATTATTCTACTGCCATCCTTCAACTCTGTAGAAAATTTTCCTACCATCTTTTTTATGATTCTATCGTCAATAGACAAAAAAAGAAATACATTACCATCAGAGATATCTACTCTACTCATGTCGTTAATGATCACTTTAACGTTTTTTAAAACTTTGGTCTTTTCCAATATTTCTCTCACTGCTGTTTTTCTTTTTTCAATTCCTATTGCGCCCTTTACTTTATATTCGATCGACGCGATGTATAATGCATCACTGTTTCCACAACCAAGATCGTAAAAAATATCGTTCTTATCAAGACGTGCAAGTTTGAACATTCTTCTTATGACATTATCAGGCAATTTGATATTATTGCCACTAAGAACCGAACTCGGCAAAGTAGAAATCAATTCATTAATGTTCATCGTATATCGCTATATCCGGTAATAGATTATCGATGTATTATATAAAAATGGAACTGAGATAAAACTTCTCTAAATTTAATAGGTTTCAATGTATTGACTCTGAAAATGTTAATAACAGACGTCTATTTTTTACTATGTGTGAACTGTGATCATTGTGGTCATGTTTATGTAGCACATGAACTACAAAAGAATAAAGATAGAATTAACTCCCTATTTGACGTAGGTAAGTGCTTGATAATGGGATGTAATTGTGCTAGTTATGTTGACAACTTTGAAAAGATAGACGAAGAACTATTATGAATTCACTAGTTTCAGTTTCTACAAATTCCATGATTTATTTTCTACCGAGGCAATGTCCTAAAAATTTGGTAAACCGAACAAGATAAATCAATAACTAAGTGGATATGAAAAAAATCAAACTTTTAAATTTAATATTACCGTTTATCTCCTTGAGTCTAATTTATTCAACTATGCTTATTGGTGTTTATATTTCATCCTTAAATAAGGGTGTTGCATGCCCAGATTGGCCTTTATGTCCAAATGGTTTTGCTCTTCCTCCAGAGAAATTCTTCTATGAACACTTTCATAGAATTGTGGCTATTATTGCTGCTATCTTCACCGGTATATACTTAATTTTTGTTAGAAAAAGTTATTGGAGGTTAAATAAAATGGTGGTGATAATTGCTACCTCATTGATTATTGCCCAAATTGTTATGGGAATTTTTGTTGTATCGACCAAATTGAATCCTATTATAGTTGCAATTCATCTCTCAACAGCAGTAACAATTTTTTCTCTAATTTTTGTCCTACTTAGAGAATCATATATTGAAATTAAAAGAAAAACGTAAACCTAAAATGAACAATGATTTTTAATTTGATAATAAAGATTAATTTGCCAGTACTAAAATATGGCGCGACAAGATGTTGAATTTTATATTCGTGGTGGGAAGAATATTAATAGACGAAAAAAATTTTCATTCTTATATTGATTCTAGATTACTATATTTATTAAATCAATTTGGCACTAGAATTGATAACAGAAGTTATCAAGCAGTCAAGTACGATATCATAAAGAATAGGAAATTGGTTAAAAATGGGATTGAAGAATTAGTTCTACAAATTTGTAGGGTATTGATGCCAACAGGATATGAAAAAATGATTTTAAAATATATTCATCCATCAATAGAATTTGCTGAGAAACATTTTTTATATCCACACGATGATGCAATATCCACCCTAGATATTCTTTTCAAAAATTTTAAGATAGGAATTATTGTCGACCAAGATGAGAAGATATTAAGAATCTTGGGAAAATATGAATTAGATCGATACTTTAATTGTTGTATTTGCTCATATGAAGAGAATAGCGAGCCTGATAAGGAAATTTTTAAATTGATTCTAAATACGTTAAAAAAGAGACCAAGAGAGACTGTACTTGTTGGAGACAGACTTGACACACATATACAACTCGCAAATACATTGGGAATGATTTCGATAAGGCTTACTAAATCTATATTCAGCTTACAAAAGGCTACTAATCAAAATGAGATTCCAAATTTCATATTAAATAAATTAGGCGAACTTGTTAATACAAGTTTAACGAAGAAACCAAATTAAATCATATGTAGGCAAGTCCACACCAAATTATTCTTTAATGCTTTTGAGTACTTTATTCATTTCATACTCACCTAATCTATCGCTCGAATCAAACATAGAATGAATTGCCCCTCCACCGTCGCCAGCCTTCCTTGGCACTATGTGTACATGTAAATGTGGTATTACTTGTCCTGCATCTTTACCGTTGTGGATAGCTATTAACGTACTTTGGACCCCTGTT
>VBPR01000136.1 GCA_005877345.1 Nitrososphaerota archaeon | reverse complement strand
AGATACGGAATGATCTACAAGCTTCTGAAAAGAAAGAGAAGATGCCCTAAATGTGGATCAATAAAATTTGATAGGAAAGTACAGGGGATTTGGTGCTGTTCAAAATGCGACTATAAAGTAGCTTCAGGTACATATGATGTAAGCTTTGAAAAGTCAAAGAGTAAATATTAGAATTCAAATATCTATGGAAAACCTTCCATCAGAAATATCTTCTAACATTGTAAATGCGATAACTAATGCCCTACAACCGGAAACTAGATTTCTCACTTGTTCTGAAAAAATAAGAATAACTTCAAAACATGGTGTGATTTTTATAACTATTAGTACACACGATTTACAATCAATTCGTGCCATTGTTAACACATACATTAGATTGTTGAGCTTGTCCTATTTGTCTTTAAATTTATAAAACGCTATAGATTTATGACGGTAAAGTCAAGTAATAAGAAATGAGTGAACAAGAGATTCCACCGTGGTTAAGAGAGCAACTTTCAAGGCTACAGCAGCTGCAGCAAAATTTACAAGCTATTATGATGCAAAAACAACAACTTGAAGCAGAATCTGTTGAAATAGAAAAGGCTACCGAAGAACTTAAGAAATCAGGAGAGGATGAAGCAATTTACAAGAGTGTTGGTCCTTTATTGATTAAAACCAAAAAGGATGATACTCTTAAGCAGCTAGACGAAAAGAAAGATCTCTCAAACACTCGCTTGGTAGTTCTAGGTAAGCAAGAGACAAGAGTAAAAGAGAATTTAAAGGAAGTTGAAAACAAGATAAATGAAATGATTCGAATGGGACAGGGACAAGGACAAGCAGGTAATTTGGGTAGCAAGCCAAACACTCGATGATTTTTGTTTCACTCTGAATAATTCTTTAATCTAAGTGAGCATTTTAATCTCTAATTTAGAGAACACGATTTTTGGACAGAAGCTGCTTATATCACTTTAATTCAATTTACGAATTAATTTACATGTTTGGCAGAATAACCTTTAATGTCATATTGACTCCGAAACTAATATTATCTTAAAGGTCGTTGTTCACTCAATTGGAAAAAAATTAGAACCAGATACATATTCAAACCTATCCCTATTCTTTTGGCGGGATGGGAATTTCTCTCGTTGTTTTTCTCATTTCAATAAATGTCTCCGTCTTCTGTACTCCTTCGATACGACCGACTCGTTCCGATATCAACTTGTGCATTTCGTCCAAAGAGTGAGAATTCATTGTCACTAATATATCAAATCTCCCTGTAACTTCAGAAACTTCCGTAACACCCGGAATGTTGAATAATTCACTCAAAACATTGTCTCTCAATTTTGAATCCATGTTTATACCAGTTAGCGCCTTCACATTAAACCCAAGGGCTTCATCATTCATCAATATCGTAAATTTTCTAATAATGCCCCTCTTTACTAATCTCTTAATCCTGCTATAAACTACCGATGCGTTGATATTGATTTTCCTTGAAAGTCTCGGAACCGAAATAGAAGCATCATTTGAAAGTTCCTCCAAAATTTTAAGATCTAAATCGTCAATTTTATACATAGAAATCACTTATTATATCGTAAATTTTGAGGTTAATAAATGTATTAATTTCAATTTTATTTATTTTTTTTATCAATAATGCACGATTAAATAATTTTTTTCGATTTAAACAACTCAGCCAACAGAATAGCACCCTTTGCAGAACCCATTTTTTCATTGTGAGTTAAGAGTACATATTTTATACCGTTCTTAAATACGGTATCCTTTCGCAATCTTCCAACAACCGTCGTCATTCCATTATTAATCTCCCTATCAATTCTTGGCTGAGGTCTCGTAGGATCGTCATGAACAATAATATAATCTTGTGGTGCAGAAGGCAATTCTCTTATTGATACGGATTTGGAAAAGTTAATCATTGATTCTTTTACCTGATCAGGTAAAGCAGCTTTCTTCAATTCAGCAAAAACTGTTTCAGTATGTCCATCCATTACGGGTACTCTTGTACATGTACAGCTTACCTTTATGGAAGCATTCACGATTGAATTACCATCAAACTTACCTAGGATCTTTTTTGTTTCGACTTGAACCTTTTCCTCTTCCTTTGGTATATACGGAATTACATTGTCCATGATATCTAATGCAATTACTCCCGGAGATCTACCCGCTCCAGAAAGAGCCTGCAGTGAAGTCATAAAAACACTTTCCAATCCCATTTCATCCATTAATGGCTTGAGCGTTATGGCCATGCCTGTCGTTGTACAGTTAGGTAATGGTGCAATAAAGCCATTCCATTTCCTATTCTTTCTCTGAATGTTTAACAATTCACAGTGTTCGTCATTAAGTCCTGGAATTAATATGGGAACGTCGTCTTCGTATCTAAATGCGGCCGCCGTACTTATTACAGGGACTTCTGATGCCATTCTAGGTTCAATAACTTTCGCATCTTCTGATTCAAGAGCGGTAAATACAAGATCAACTTTATTTGGGTTTATTTCTTCAACTCTATTTAGGACCATTTCTCTTATATTTTCAGGAATATTTTCCTTATTATGCCACTTGAGTAGCGAAGTATTTGGATCTCTAAGTGCATCAATGTATCTTTTTCCCGCAGATCTCTCTGAGGATGCAATTTGTACCAATTCGAACCATGGATGTTTATTGAGTCCAATAACAAATTCCTGGCCTACAGCGCCCGTCGCACCTATTACTGCAACTTTTAACATAATGTGCGGTTATTCAAAACGCAACTAATATTCGTTTTCAGAAAAAAGATAATCTTATCCATTTTTTTAATGCATACTACATTTGTTACGCCAAAATAATGACTGAAAGCTAGCAGCAAGACCAAGAAGGAAAAAATATTGTCAGCTATTAATGAAGTAATAGGTAAGAAATGAAGAGACTGGGAATATTTGGAATTTTATTGGTAGTAACAGTTTTTGCTGCTTCCATGTCGACTACGAGCTGAGGACTATCCTATTATATTTATTGCACAATTTCTTGCAGGCAAAAGTAAGTGCATATGACTACTTAACCCGTTATTAGTAAGCATAAGCAAGGCAACATTAATTATTTAGTCATGGAAAAAATAATTCGATAAGAAAGATATGCTATAACTGATTTTTATCTTGCCAGAAGGTTATGTATGTGTCCTGTGTGTGTTATCTCTCTATGCTCACATTCTGTTCCCTCGGGTGGATTTAACTCATCGGCAGAGACACAAGCAAAAAACAAATCTCCTACTCGGATGGGGCCAATATCGGGATTTTTGTCATAAAGGAATGGAACGAATAATGTATTGTGATCAGATTTTTTGAGTAACTTTTGTGCATCTATCGTCTTGGACTTTAATTCCCCTTTAATCATGGTAACCACTTTGAGATCCTTTACGTCTTCTTTTCTATCAGAAAGTGGTATCCCGATTCTAAGAGTTACATCCTTTACTTCCTTACCATTGACAGTTTGGAATGACCCAGTAGACAAGGTATTCCTACTCCCCGAACCTATGTTTATTGTATTTTTTCCATTTAGTTGCTCCATATTGCCCTCGACGCAAGAATAAGATTTCATTTCAGTTGTATTCGAATTAAGAGCATAGGCACATACAAAATACTCATCACGACTGCCAACAGTAACGATGTTATTCTTCTGATTAAATCGAAATGAAACAGTAGTGCTTTTTGATTTTAGGTCATTACCTGTTACATTTTTAACTTGGGTATCACCGTTAGCAGAGGCTACAACCTTCAGTTTACCAACATTATTTAATTTTTGTAGATTTATTTTAGCGTCAATTGAAAAATCGCCCTTTGCACTGACGGAAGGAAGCATTAATGTCAGTCCAAAAGTCACTATAAGTGTGACTCCAATTATATTTGGCAGTTTTCTCGGAATCATTCCAATTCTATGATTAAGGAATTTTTCTTTCTATTAACTTTAGTGGTATTAGATTTCAGTTCTTTATCCATTTAAGATCAATACTCACATATCCTAAGATAGAGATGTATTCCGTTTAGGGCGCCGTAAGTTAATTTATCTTTTTAAGCAGGTGAATGTTTGATTTTCTCTGGAGTTCCTACCGGACTTTCCTTCTTAGCAAGTCTCTTTGCTCTCGATCCAAACAAGATTGCAACGAATGCAATAAAGACACCGATCACGATAGCGTATGATATCAGTGCGTCGGCCATAGATCTATTAATATAATACACAAAGCTTGAGATAAGTATTATAAATCAGGCAAAAGATGCCAATTAAGTTAAACTTGTCGTCAAAAAACAGAAAAAATTAGACCATTGTGAAATGTTCTACTTAACCGGAAGATAGATACGAGATTTCTTTATTACTCGCTTGGTAGAATTAAATGACCAATGAGTCTTAGAATTAATTTAATTCTTGTTTCTAGCTTTCCCCATTTTACTGAAAAATTTCGTCACAGCCTTATAGAATTTACATTGGAAGAGTTTGTCCATCATGTTATATAACACCTCATGTGGAATTTGAATGATCCAATATTCTTGTTCTCATGGCGGGGTTTATACTGTAAATCCCAACCTAGTAAAAGTTGATTTCAGTTCCAGTATTAATCCATTAGGGATTTCCAAGAAGGTTTTGAATGCCTTAAGAAAGAATCTACCAAAGCTTTCATCAATTTATCCAGATAATGAAAATACAATTCTAAAAAAAAAAATTATAGACTATTTGCGTAGTCCCTTAACTCAGGACTCAATTAACATAGGAAATGGAGCAACAGAGTTAATTTATGACTTTGTAAGAACATTTGTTAGGAAACAAGTAGTAATACCGTCCCCGACATTTTGTGAGTATGAGCTGGCATCAAGAAAATTAGGCGCTAAAATTAAGCATGTCCCGCTTAAGAATTGGAAGCTAGATATTGATAGTATTTTGGAAACATCGAAAAATTCTGAGGCAATTTTCTTGTGCAATCCGAACAATCCAACTGGACTATTTTCATACCATTTAATAGAAAGATTAATAGAAGGAATAGACGATTCCATAAAGATTCTCATAGATGAGAGCTTTATTGAATTTGTTGACGAGAAGAAGCATGCAAGAACTTTCATTGAAAAAATTAATGAATTTAAAAATATAGTTATCTTACGTTCAATGACAAAATCTTTTGGCCTTGCAGGATTAAGATTGGGTTACTGTGTTTCCCACCCAAGTATCGCGGGGAAAATATCGCTTAACAAAATAACATGGAATATTAATGGACTAGCCCAGCTAGCCGGTGTTACTGCGTTAGAAAATCTGTCACATTTAAGAAGGGCGAGAAAAATCATAAAATCTGAACGTGAGTTTATGCATATCAAGATAAATAATAAGTTAAGGTCGTTTTCA
>VBPR01000135.1 GCA_005877345.1 Nitrososphaerota archaeon | reverse complement strand
GCCCTGACTGCATTTCTTCTGAACCCTATATTCTGTTTCGATTTATCGGCCCAGCCAGAAGCACTAAAATCCAATGGGATCGATATTACTATTCAGATTGAGAAAACATCTGCCCTAACTCTACAGGGATATTGCCTAGTTAAAGAAGAATCGTATCATTCTATTGATGTTGCCGATGGGAAAATGCTGAGGATAAGGTAAAACAAGGAGCGATGTTCATTTTATTAAAAAAATATTTCATTTATATAATATATGAAGGTTTACGTGAGCGGCCAAAGTGTAGAGAAGATAAAAAACATACTAGAGACACAGAAACTCGGGACGATATCTGTTAGAAAATCTAAACCTGGGGATCCGGTTGACAATATTTTTGAAGATATCAAATTACCTGATAAATATCAAGCAGCCCATAAATCAGGTAAAAGTTATAGTTTTTATATAAGCAATCGAATATTAAAAGAATTACGTCCTCATAAAGAAGGAGGCTTCCTACCTCTTATTCCTCTTATTCTAGGAGGCATCTCTGCACTAGGAGCATTAATAGGTGGAGTGGCTGGAATAACGAAATCAGTGCTTGATAAAAAAGCGAATGACGTTAAAAACGAAGAGGAGGGACGACATAATAAAGAGATGGAAAATATCGCAAGAGGTGAGGGTATATACCTATCGCCTCCAGTTAATGATGTTATTAATGGATCAGGCCTAGATGCTGTAGGAAAGAAGATGTTCCGCAATGTTCTTAGGAACCTATCATCGCACTTCAAAATAGAGTCACAGGGCGCCGGAATTTATTTGAGTCCATATCCTCTTTAATAAGGTATAAGATAATGAAGGAACATACCATCAAGTATTTTCTCAATAAATATGGAACAGATTCAACGACAAACTTTCAATTAGTTAGATATGCTAAAGAGCTAAAACTGGCCAACTTCCACTGTATTATGAGAAACGAACTAAAATTGTTACGAAAGCTTAAGCACATACCAATATTCATCATTTGCAATTACCAAGCTACAGATGAGGCTGGAACCCATTGGATTGCTATGTATAAAGACAATGAAAACTCATTCTACTTCGATAGTTACGGTGTTGGATTATTCAATGAGCCGAAAGAGTTCTTAGTTCACGGTGTATATAATATATTTCAGATTCAACCAGATGGAACTAAAATGTGCGGCATCTTATGTCTCTTTGTTCTATACTCATTGCATAACGGAAGAGATTTCTTTGATATCGTTTTAGAGTTAAATAATTACTTCAATATACATGCCAGACGAAGCTCTTTATCCAATCCTACCAACAAAGGAGAGTGAACTATTACTACAATCCAGAGTGAAAGAAATGTTGGATAAGAAATCGGAACTAGAAAGAGATTTGAATCACTATAAAAAAGTAAGGACTCACTGGACGAGATTTGACTCAACACTAAAAATTGTGGGTGTTGTATTAACCCTATCGACTAGTATTACTGCTAGTGTATTGATACCATTGGCTGCCCATGTTATCATTCCAACCATATTAGCTGCAGTCTCGGCAATTAATGCTGGACTAACAGAGACCGTCGTTATCGCAGTGTCATCTAGGAAAAAGAAGTTATTTCGGGAGAGATGTGAACTAATACAATCATATTTGAACAAGATGTTTGTGTACATTGAAAAATGCAAGGACGACAGTGTCATAACGATAGATGAGTTAGAAGGCTTCCATACACTAATCCGTGATTACAATACTGATATGAATCGACTGAAATCAGGTATGAAAGAGAATAACGAGTATTCTAAACTGGAGAAGCAAGCTCATTCGGAGGCAAAAAAAGAGATAAAGCAGGAATTAAGGGATACTTTAAAAGAGAAAGAGAAGTTCGATATGAGATCCAGGTATGCTATATCATAAATATTCACCCTAATACAACTCTATCTGCTCCACCGCCTCCGCCATATCCATCTGCTCCACCTGATTATTATACCTAAAAGCTGGTTTTCTGTAATTCGTTTTCATAGAATCTACCCTCAATATCTTCTTCATTTAAGTCCTTAATTCTGTAGCTGATTGGTGACGATTGAATGACTTCAGATATCTTGAATACTTCATTTGTCCACGTTGCTGTATAGCCCTTCTCAAACAGATCCTTATATTTAAAGATTCTCACTCGGTCTCCCATTTGAAATCTAGGCTTCTTTTTCCGCTGTGTTAGCTCATTTTTGTTTATGTTCTCATAGTTGATTTGTCTTATGGATTCGGGGTTTTTCGATGCTTCTCCTGGTGTTGTTTTTATTGAACTATGGACAGTGTTGTTATATTGGTCTACTACCTCTGGCAGAATCTTAACCCACTTTTGATTACCTTGAACTGTAAACTGCTTCCACAATTTCAATTCAATACTACGATTCAAACGCTCAATCATAACTGCTTTGCCGGTGTTTCCGGTGGAGTACATATTTATATGTTGCGCTTCAAGCAGCTGTTTTACAT
>VBPR01000134.1 GCA_005877345.1 Nitrososphaerota archaeon | reverse complement strand
CTATTGAATTAACTTCTGTGTATGTAGGTGTAATTATTGGGCTTCTTTCCGCTCTCGTAATTCTAGTTACATCTTTCCCAGATTATAAAGCAGACAAAAAAAGCGGAAGACGAACTTTGATTATAGTCATTGGCAAAGAAAACTCAGTTAAGCTTTTTATTATGATTATTGGGATAACATGTGCAATGATTATTGGCGGTTCTATTTTCAAAGTATTGCCCATTTTTTCAACTTTTGCGCTTTTGTCAATACCATTCGCGATTAAGGCATTCCACAAGTTGAGGAGATTTAATGATTCCAGTGAATTAGTTTCAAGTATGGCCAATTCAATAATATATTCGAGAGTTTGTGGAATACTATTAGCAATAAGCTTCATCATATAAAACGAAAAGATAATTTTGAAATCATATTGTTTAATTAATGGTTGCTACAAAAGGAGAATCGGCAATAATTTAAATGGTTGTGACTTATGAGAAAACCAAAACCAAATGAATCCATCTTTAAAACCAGACTCTCAAAATTGCTGAGGACAAAAAAACTGGGAAAATCCATTTA
>VBPR01000133.1 GCA_005877345.1 Nitrososphaerota archaeon | reverse complement strand
TCAGGATTATGCTAACTCTTTACCAAATAATGAATCACTTCACGGGACAATAGTAATAGCTAGGAAGCAAAATATGGGTAAAGGCAGAATAGGGAGAACTTGGATTTCACCGGAGGGTGGTTTGTGGATGTCAATAATCATTATACCTGACTTTAGTATAGCTGATATTATATTTACTCAATTCATTGGATCACTAGCTGTGGCGGATGCCGTATTCGAAAATACGAAAATTAACTGTAAATTAATGTGGCCCAACGACATATTAATAAATGAAAAAAAAGTATGTGGAATTTTGACAGATGTTAACGCTGAAAATGAAATTAAAAAAATAGTAATGGGTATAGGATTAAATGCAAATATTGAGAGTTCTTCGATCAATAATTATTTGACAGATGATAATTTAAAAGCCACTACCCTCAGGGAAGAATATGGAAACGATATCGATTTAATAATTTTAATAAATTCAATCCTTGAAAGAATGGAATATTATTACGATAATTTTCTCAGTTGTGGAAATACTTTAGAAATTGTAGATAGATGGAAGGAAAAATCTGATATGTTCGGAAAAAAAGCAATAGTTTACAACGGAAATCAGCAGGTTATGGGGGAAATTATTGATCTAGACCAAAATGGAGCTATGCTGATGAAACTAAGTGACACTTCAATAAGGAAAATAATCTATTATAATAATGTCTCCTTACATTAAAGGTTGCTTATACCTCATGACTTGATTGAGTTGACGAAATATTCTGATTCTCTTCTTTTAATGTCATTTCATTCTCCTCTTCTTCATCTTTAATGTATTTTTGACAATGGCAGGCATCCAACTCTGTAATATGATAGACACATCTTCCTTTACGGCGCATATCCATCCAGTGACAACTTACGTCGTGACCGCAAATACAGTTTGACATGATATAGGAATTTTAAATAATTATCTTATGCAACTTTGTCAAATTTGTTAGTCTTTTTGGGCTAATATTATTTCATGCATTCAAGACCTCAAGTGGAAGTCAGTCTTAATTTAGATTTATTGAATTGAACTCTATCAAACCAAGAAAGAAAATCTTCCTTTTTTAGTTATTCTCTTATTCAAATATTTAACTAAATATATGTAGTATAGACTCTGCTAGAATAATCATTAGCGTTAATTTATCTATTAGAACTTTTTAATATCTGTTGTACTTTATTGCTAGGCGCGACTTTTTCTAGAAACAATGTCATTATTCTTCTCATCATAGCGATAATTGGTATCGGACTTTCAGTACTTTCTTATCAGTATTCTTCCTTCACGGCAAATGAAATTGCAAATATCTCATCTCAAGATGTAAGGTCCAATGCAAAAATTGAGGTATACCAACTTTCACGTATTCTGGTAAGGAGCATGGAATCTATTTCCAACAATTTACAGGGCTTGAGTAATTCAATATCTCTATTAGGCATTGAAAACGATAATATTCAGAGGTTATTTGATTCAGCACAGACATCAACAAAGGACTTGACCAACGGATATTATATGTTTGACATGAACGGAAACCTTATTTCTAAAACAAGCAATAAGACTATTGCCACCAATTACAACGGTATCAAAGCAAATTCATCAAATCTCTTCTTGTCTCCCAAGACAAGCAATACTACTTATTATAGCAGCATCATTAATGTCAATAACCAATTTCCTGTGCTTTTCATATCATATCCGGTAATAAAAAGTAACGTTACCCTACGCAATAACAATACTCAATCCAATATGTCAAATTTTGAAGGGATAGTCTTTACAACAATTGATTTATCAAAATTGGGCGGATTTTTACAGAAGGAACTTTCTCCAGAATTTGCAAGTAATGTTGGTTTAATAGATAAGAATGGGGTAATTCTATATTCAAAAAATAGAAATGTAGTTGGAAAAAATTACTTGACATCTGAATTTCAAGATCTTATCCCACCACAGATCAAAAATGTCTACAATAACATATTGGCCCGCTCATTAACGGGAGGGTCTGGATTAAGAGATATATCCTTTAATGATAACATGACTACAATTGCATACCAACCAATTACGTTGGATGGAGAGTTTTTATGGTCACTATATATTGGCACACCTCATAGTTTGGCATCTAATGTTGGTTACTTGATAAATCAACAAAAGAACTTCAGTACTATTGTAATTATTGTTGTTGGCTCTATGGCCTTTGGAATTGCTATTTTGATACTATCTTGGAATAAGAGATTAGAAGGAGCAGTAAAATCCAGGACGACGCAATTAAACAAAACTAATGAATCACTAATTGAATCAAATAGTCTGCTTGCCTCAGCAAACAAACAACTAGAGATACACGATAACATGCAAAAGGAGTTTATTAATGTAGCAGCGCATGAATTGAGAACTCCTATAATGCCAATATTGGGCGAGGCAGAATTAATAGAAAATGACATAAGCGACAATGAATCTGCAAGAATAAGCAGAGAACAGATCTCATCTATAATCCGTAATGCAAAAAGATTGGACAGATTAGCCGCAGATATATTGGATGTGACAAATATAGAAGGAAAATCACTAAAACTGAATAAAACCACTTTTGATATCGATGAAATTTTATCACAATTAGTTACGGAATATTCCAGGCAGATTGAAAAAGATGTTGCAAAAAATAAAAAAGTTAAGATTTCTTACGAACCACTTCATGTAATGATAGTAGCGGATAACTATAGAATTACCCAAGTCATCTCGAATATAATTAATAATGCGATTAAATTCACGGATCAAGGAATTATAACTATAATAGGAAATGCAGATAGTGCGGAGTTAACTATAAAAATCAGCGATACTGGGAAGGGCATAGATAATGAGATTATAAATCGTTTATTTGATAAATTTGTGTCAAGATCAGAGCAAGGAACTGGCTTGGGTCTTTTCATCTCTAAGAATATAATTGAGGCCCATGGAGGAAGGATTATCGGCTTTAATAATGAAAATGGAATTGGAGCCACATTTGTTCTCGTTTTACCTTTAGACCTGTAATAGTCAATCGTTATTATTTGCTATTAGGTTTCAACTTTTACCTTAATCTACATACAATTGATACATCATTTACATTTGTGCCAGTGATTTTTGTATATAATGCAGCGTCCACCGTATCAAATAAGCTATTGCTGTCATGGTTCCTGAGATAGTTTGATATTTTTAATTTCTTTTGTCTTACTCTTAAAAGTATCCGCGGATTTACTATGGCTCCTGCGGCCAGCGAATTTCCATCAATACCGTCAGTTCCAAAACTTGCGATGGAAAAATCCATATCATGATCTAAATGCTCAAAATGTGCAGCGGCTGATAGTACAGCTTCTTGATTTCTTCCACCGATTCCTTTAATTTTATTTTTCAAATCAACTGTTGTCTCACCACCGAATACAAACGCGTATGGAGTTGATATGGAGGGGAAATCATCGACAAGTCTGAAGAGAAAGTCTCCAAGAGCGCTGGATTTTCCAGTAAATCTTGAGCCCAAATACATTGTCTTTATACCATTTTTTTCTAAAAACCATTTGATATTTTTGCATGCAATGTGGTTATTGCCGATAATAACGTTATGTATATTAGTAAATATAGGATCGCCAGGCTTTGGTGTATCTCTTATATTTCCTGACACCCCATCACTAATTAGCTCCCTTATTTTTTTAGAAACAATTTTTTGATTCCTCCATAGATTGTATTTTACCAGTATCTTTTTTGCGTCCTTAAAAGTGTTCGGATCGGGAACAGTAGGACCTGAAGCAATTACATCAATTTTATCTTCAACCACATCTGATAGAATCAGTGTCAGTACCGGAAATTTTTTATTAATTATACTTGCGAGTTTACCACCCTTAATTTTAGAAAGATGTTTTCTAACAATATTCATTTCATCAATTGTTGCTCCTGATGAGAGGAGCTTCATAGTTATGTTCTGCTTTTCGTGTAAGGTTAAGATATCTAAGGGTAAAGGCATAAGAGATGAAGCCCCTCCTGATAGGAACATTACAAGCAAATCATTTTTTTTAACTTTTTCCAGTAATTTCATTATTTTTTTCGTACCGAGAACTCCATTGGAATTTGGTATTGGGTGAGCTGCATTTGTTATTGAACACATTTTATTTTTCATTTTGATTCCGTAAGGGACTGTAATGCAACCTTCTTTGATTTTCCTCTTGCTCAGTATCCTTATGAAGGCATCAGCCATTGATGCCGTTGCCTTACCTGCTCCAATCAAGTAAATCGATTTAAAAGATCCAAAATCAAAGTCAATTTTCCTGCCATTATAATCAATTATACTCAATCGATTTCGTCTCAATTTAACTGAATTTTTCATCAAGGACGCAGGGTTTACCGCTCTTAAGCCAACCTCTACGGCGTCCAGAGTTAAACTTAATGAATCAGAATAATTATTTTTTAATATCTTTGAT
>VBPR01000132.1 GCA_005877345.1 Nitrososphaerota archaeon | reverse complement strand
ATTGAGGAATTTAATATGTGTAGATCAGAAAAGTCTTGTAAACATTAATGAATATTATGAGGGTACAATTAAACGATGGTTGCGGATCTTCGTTTGCGTGGGATGATGGGTAGAAGAGGCTTGATGTTCGTATCTTACTATGGCAAGTCTCGGGCTTTTATATCTAATTATCGGTCTTGGAGGGAATATGATTCGATGGGTAAGACGGCTGAGGTAGCGTCCTCCATTATAAGCCATGAATCAATTCATCTTGCATTAAATAAATTCTCTG
>VBPR01000038.1 GCA_005877345.1 Nitrososphaerota archaeon | reverse complement strand
GCACATTGTATTGATGTGTGTGTAGCAACAACCGAGAGATCCGACGAACTTGAATTTATGAAAAAGTTGGTTAAAAGATTAAGCCTTGAAATTGATGCGCCTCTTGTAATTGATTCTACTGATCCTAAGGTAATTACTGAAGCAATTTATCAAATTCCAGGAAGACCTGTCATCAATTCAATCAATCTTGAGGGAGATGGCTCGCGTTTCCGTTCTCTTGCGCCAATCATGGCAAAATTTGGAATTCCATCCATTTCAATGTGTATAGGACCAAATGGAATGGCCAAGACATCAGATGATAAAATAAACGTAGCAAGGTTACTCTTTGAGACTGGAAAAAAATACGGATTAAAACCATGGCAATACATATTTGACGTACTTACATTCACATTAGCAACTGGGGAACAGGAATACGCAAATTCTGCAATTGAAACTCTAAAGGGCATTTCCTTAGTTAAAAAAGAAATTGAAGGTTGTTTTACTACTCTCGGATTAAGTAATATTAGTTTCGGTCTTCATGTAAATGCTAGAAAAATCATCAATTCAGTATTTTTACATCATGCATTAAAAGCAGGACTTGATTCAGTAATTATTAATGCAAAGGACATAATCCCCATAGGAGAAATTAAAGAGGAACAAATTAGACTTGCAGAGGATCTTATATTTAATAGGAATTCTAGTGCGCTTTCTGAGTTGATTTATTATTTTGAGAATCAAAATGTTACTGTTACTAAGAATGAACAAAAGATAGAGGAACTAAACAAAGACTGGGACTATGATAGACGCTGCTACTATCGTATAGTAAATCGTATCAAGGATGGTATTGAAGAAGATGTCCTAGGATCTATTACTAACAAACTTGAGAAAAAATTAAAGGTAAACCCACAAGATATTGAAAAGAATAGATTGCTAAATCAACATCCGAAGCTATCACATGAAGCTGCGGTTGAAACCCTCAATGAAGTATTACTCCCGGCAATGAAGGAAGTTGGTGATAGGTTTGGTGCAGGTGAACTAATTTTGCCATTTGTGTTGAAATCAGCAGAATGTATGAAATCGGCGGTATCGGAACTGGAGAAATATCTTGTAAAGAAACAAGGAGTAAGCAAAGGTAAACTAGTTCTCTGTACAGTATATGGTGACGTGCACGACATAGGCAAGAATCTTGTAAAAACAATTTTCTCAAATAACGGATATACAGTTTATGACCTTGGTAAACAAGTCCCAATCCAACAAATCGTAGACAAAATTAAAGAGGTGCGTGCAGATGCGGTTGGATTGTCAGCATTATTAGTATCAACTTCAAAACAAATGCAGTATTTCATCGAAAAAGCAAAGGAACTAGATCTCAATATTCCAACTCTATGTGGTGGTGCGGCAATAAATAGTGATTACATATATAGAATTGCAAAAGCGGAGGAGGCGTACAAGTCAGGTGTTTTCTATTGTAAAACAGCCTTTGATGGACTAAATATTATGAATAAATTGAGATCTCCAGAAAGAGATAAATTCATTCAGGACTGGAATGACAAGATTAACAAATTTGATGAAAGGAAGACTATAGGAATAAAAAGTGACTTAGATACCACAATTAGTAAAATAAAACCTGTGAGTCCACCTACAGTACCACATATAGGTACCCCAATAAAACTGACACTATCAGAAATTAACCTTGATGAAGTTTGGCGGTATTTGAATAAAAAATCTCTTTTTGTTCTGTCATGGGGTATCAGAGGAAAAACTGCATCTAAAATGATTGGTGATCCGGAAGTACTCCTCTCAGAGTGGAAGAAGAAAGTAATTGATGAGAGTTTGTTCTCACCGAGTGTCATCTATTCTTATTTCAAATGTCGCAACCAAGGTAACAAACTTATTGTAGAATCTGAGAGACAAGGTGAAGTAGTTTTTGAATTTCCAAGATCATCCAAACCAAAACACCTTTGTATCACAGATTATTTTGGAAAACAAGACATTGTTGCTTTCCAGGTAGTCTCAGTCGGTCAAAAAACAGTTTCTAAAATTGAAGAATTAAACTCTAACAATGACTATACAGACGCCTATTATCTTCATGGCCTTGCGGTGGAAACAGCTGAGGCACTGGCAGAATGGGTCCACAATAGAATTAGAAGAGAATTGAATATTGATAATAATAGGGGGCTTAGATATAGTTGGGGATATCCAAGCTGTCCTGATACTATGCAGCATTATTTAGTATGGAAACTTATTGATCCAACTACTTGTGGGATTAACCTTACTTCTGCTGGTCAAATTACACCAGAATACTCTACTGCAGCCATAGTAGTTCATCATCCGGAAGCAGAATATTTTATACTATAGAAAAAATAACAGATTTGTGAGATAAATGACAATTAATGATTTTGTCTTCTCATGCGCAACAGATAATGTACCGGCATATTTTACCTATGAAGGGGAAAACATGCTAATCGTACAATCGAATGAGGGTGCAAAAAAAAAGAAAAATGATTTTGAAAATATTGAGGGTTTTATGAGTGCATTGATATCGCATGAATCTGTACACGTAGTAATAGCTAAATTGGTAAATAGTCAGATTTCCGATTCATTAGATGACGTTGAAATTATTATAGAAAGATTTGGTAAGAAATTTCAAGTTAGTCTAAATAATATGTTTTTTTCAACAGATTTTAGTGGGATTATTACTAGATAATATTTTTATCTTTGTTACTATCTATCATAACATACATCCTTTAGTGTTGTAACATAATTTTTTAGTTTATTTTGCAATTGATGAATATTATTATCTTTATTACTGTTTATTATCTGGATAATAGCGCTTCCGACAATAACAGCATCAGCTCCAAAATTAGACATAAGTTTTATGTGATCTGGAGTGCTTATTCCGAAACCCACAGAAATGTTATTTCTATTTGAACTCAATTTTTTTATGTTCTTAATTGCATTAAGTGTGTATTTATTAATAGAATTTCTCATTCCCGTGGTACCATATACCGATACTACATAGACAAAACCTGTTGAAACATCAAGGGTTTTTTTGATTCTAAAATTTGAGGTATTTGGTGCAACGAGAAAGACAGATGCCAATTCGAGCTTTTTTGAATACTCTAAATATTCTTTAGATTCTTCAATAGTCATATCAGGTAGAATAAAGCCATCTGTTCCTGCATCCTTAGCCGTCTCCATGAATTTCCTAAACCCTTTTTTTTGCAGAATATTAGAATATGTCATTATCAAAATTGGAATGTCTGGATACGTTTTCCTTGTCTTTCTTATAAGATTCAGACAAATATCTGGATTAATTCCATTCTGTAACGCTCTGAAGGATGCCTCTTGAATTATTGGCCCGTCTGCAATAGGATCTGAAAAGGGAATGCCTATTTCTATTATGTCAGCGCCACCATCAACGATAGATGAAATTATTTTTTCATTAGTTTTTGGATCCGGATATCCCCCCATAACATAGCAAATGAGACCCTTTTGCTTCTTTAACTTTAACTCGCAGAATTTTTTCTCGATTCTGTTATTTAGTAATTGGGACACTTATTTCGACTCACCAATGTATTTTTTCCTAGACTTTATCACCTGATCTATATCTTTATCGCCTCTTCCGGACAATGTAACAATAATTTTTTGATCTGTTCTCATTCTTTTTGCCAGCTTCATTGCATATGAAACTGCATGACACGATTCTAGAGCTGGTATTATTCCTTCCAATCTTGAAAGCTTAAAAAATGCATCCAATGCGGCGTTATCATTACAGGTAACATATTCTGCACGCTCGATATTTTTTAGATGCACATGTTGAGGACCGACACCTGGATAATCCAATCCTGCGGAAATGCTATGTGTGTCATTTATCTGTCCATATTCATCCTGTAAAAGATAAGTTCTCATTCCGTGTAGAATACCTTCGGATCCAACTTTTAATGTGGCTGAATGTTTTCCTGTTCTAATGCCTAATCCACCAGCTTCAACCCCGTATAAAGATACAGTATCATCATCTAGAAACGGGAAAAAAGTTCCCATTGCGTTACTGCCGCCACCAACACAACAGACAAGAGCATCTGGAGATCCTGTACTAATGTCTTTTAACTGTGATTTGATTTCTTCACCTATTACTCTCTGGAAATCCCTTACAATCATAGGATACGGGTGCGGACCAACTACTGAGCCTATTAAATAGTAAGTATCTTTTACATTGGTTATCCAATCTCGTAATGCTTCATTTATCGCATCCTTCAAAGTTTTTGTTCCTGAGTTTACAGAGTGTACTTTTGCTCCTAACAGCTCCATTCTGAATAAATTTAATTTTTGCCTTTCAATATCTATAGACCCCATGTAGATCTCCGCTTTCAATCCAAGAACTGCTGCGGCCATTGCAGTTCCTACTCCATGTTGACCTGCACCAGTTTCAGCAATAATTCTTTTTTTACCCATTTTCTTGGCCAAGAGACACTGTCCCAAACAATTATTGGTTTTATGTGCTCCACCGTGTAAAAGATCTTCTCTTTTAAGATAAATTTTTGCACCACCTACATAATCAGTGAGATTTTTGGCAAAATAAAGCGGTGTGGGTCTTCCAGCATAATTTTGAAGGTAGTAATTGAGTTCCCTCTTAAATTTTGGATTATTTCTTATTTTTATATAAGCATCTTCAAGTTCATTAATTGCCGGAATCAAAGTCTCGGGAATATACTTTCCACCGTATATTCCATATTTACCTGCTATTGGAAACTCTTGTAAATTTGTCATAGTAATACCCTCACTAAAAATGTATTTTTATATATTATTTTAAACATTACTTAATTCCTTTATCTTTTCAAGAACGTTCCCAGATTCCATGATGCTTGTTCCAACGAGAAATGCATCTACTCCAATTGATCTTAATTTCGTAATCTCATCTGAC
>VBPR01000037.1 GCA_005877345.1 Nitrososphaerota archaeon | reverse complement strand
AATTCAACAGATTCTGATGGTTAAGATCCTTTTCAACTAAATACTGATTTTGAACGAGACAATAGATATTGTGAAACGGTCCCATCCTTACAACGTCTTCTGAACCAACATAATCTATGCTTCCAGACAGCATCAGAATAAAACCATCTCTGTTTGCCAACCATTTTTCAAAGTACGGCCTATACCGTGGAGGTATATCAGAATGAAACGATCCAATTCTACATTTGATATCATCCAGACCTAATAAATCAATTATTTCTTTAATTTGAAGAATTGGCAAGGCTACCAACAGCATTAGTTAAATGACTGTCTATAAACTTATTTTTATCCAGCGTTACCGCTCGAAATATATTTTACCATTGTTCTGATCCCAAAACCAGTAGCTCCTTTAGGATTGTATGATTTTTCCTTAGTTCCTTCTTGGGTCCAAGCTGTGCCTGCAATGTCTAAATGCACCCAAGGTGTATCCTCAACAAAGTTGGATAAGAATGCTGCAGCAGTAATAGCTCCTGCAGATCTACCTCCAATATTTTTCATATCCGCGTTTGAACTTTTCAACTGTTCTTTATATTCTTCAAATAGTGGCAGCTGCCAAATCTTTTCACCGGTTTGGTTTGAATACTCTAGAATTTTCGTTACCAAGTCATCATCATTACCTACCAGTGCCGCTACATTTGTACCTAGTGCAATTATTGCAGCTCCTGTTAAGGTCGCCATGTCAATGATAGCTTTGGGAGCAAAAGTTTTTACTGCAAATGAAAGTGCATCTCCCAGGATTATTCTTCCTTCTGCATCAGTATTTAAGACTTCTACAGTTTTTCTGTTATACATCTTGATTATGTCGCCAGGTCTGTATGAGGTTCCTGACGGCATATTTTCTACTGCCGGTATTATGCCAATTACATTAGTATCAAGACCTAGATCAGATACAGCTTTCATGATTCCCAATACGTTGCATCCTCCACATTTGTCAAATTTCATTTCCTCCATTTTTTCAGGAGGTTTGATAGAGATTCCTCCTGTGTCAAAGGTAACTGCCTTTCCAACAATTACTATTGGCCTATTTTTTGTTGAACCGGAATATTCTAGCACTATTAGTTTTGGAGAACTAGCACTACCCTTACCTACAGCCAAAATACCTTCAAATCCGTAAGATATCATCTCCTCCTTCTCAATGACTCTTACCTTGACCTTTTGATTCTCTGATAGTTTCTTTGAAAGAGTAGCAAGGACTTCGGGTGAACAATCATTTGGTGGCAAATTACTTATGTTGCGAGTAAATATTACTGCGTCAGACACTACAACTGAGCGTTGAATTATTTTCTGACTATTTTTCATATCATTTCTTATTAAGATTCTGACTTGATTTAGATCATTTCTATCTTCATCTCTCTTATAATTATTAAACGAGTAATCCGATAGTTTAATTCCCTCTACCATAGCCGAAAGATGCTCTTTATCCATATTTTTGAATGGAATTAATACAAATTCGCTTATTCCCAATTCTTTTGCTTTATTAACCACTTTTCCAGTTAAATTTCTGGTTTTTTCTGGATCTAAATTTTTCTTATCTCCCATTCCTAATAGTAATGCCCGTTTTATACCAGATCCTACATTGTTATGAACAATACTTATCGTCCCATCCTTGGCTTTAAATTCGCTTGATTCAGTGATTTCTCGAATAATAGGATCAAAATCAGGGGTAATTTCTGATATCGACAAAGATGAAACTTCATCCGTAAAAACATAATTTACCAATAGTTGAGTATTCAATGATGAAATATCGTTCTCGGCTTCAATAAGCACCATGTTCGAAATGACCAGTATACTTTATTTTAAAGTATTGAAGCATTTAGTGGAATATTTGCAAATCAGTATGAATCTAAACAATAGAGAAACATTAAACTGAAAGGCAAAAGAAAAAAATATTAAAAATTTTGAAAGAAATCCTCTTGCAGTAAATATTATTATATGATGAAGTTTGTGAAGTTAATCTTATTCTCATATCATATCGATGAATGTGTAAAAGTCTAGAATAAGAATTTACGAGATTTATTAAATATCTATAAGTGTGAGTAATGTCAAATCGATCAAGAACAGATATGGCTAATATAGATAATAGAAGTAATCATAGTTTTCTAGATATACCATTTGAACTCAGAGAATTTATGAAGAATGAGACTTATTCCTTACTTGTTAAGGGTCGATCGGGCAGTGGAAAAACTACTCTAGCCCTAAGTATTTTGCATACATTAAAAGAAAAAAATAATTTTTTCTATATTTCTACTAGGTCATCTCCAAAACAGTTGTTTGACCACTATCCATGGTTGCGAAAAATCATTAAAGAGCCCGATAAAGATATTGACAGTCAGGAAGTTGGCAAAAATCTTTCCACTTTTGAGGATGCGCGTTTGGACGAACCTGAATCACTTTTTGAGAGAGTAACCAATCAGTTGATGGATGTTAAGAACCCTGTGATTATAATTGATAGCTGGGATTCTGTTGCTTCATTAATGGATAGAGAAGCGCGATTAAACAACGAAAGAGTGCTCCAAACATGGAGAGAAAGAGCTAAGGCAAAATTGATTTTTACAAGTGAAGAAACAATCGAATCTAGTCTAGAATATATCGTGGATGGAGTTGTTGAACTGAATTATCACCTAATAGATGGAATACGAATTAGGAACTTATTTCTTAAAAAACTAAGAGGAATTCCAATCAAGAGGTCACTATACTTCTTTACTCTGAAAGATAGAATTTTGCGATGTTTTAATAGCTATGATCCAAGAGAATTCAAGATGAATAACACAAGGGAAAAAGTTTCAAAAGAGGCAGATAATTCTAAACAATTATTGCAAATAGGCTATCAAGATCTTGACAATTATATCGGAAGCTTACCACAGGGTGGATTAATAACAATTGAAACGGATATCTCTTTGTCAAAGGATATAATATTTTCATTCTTAAACGATGTATTGTATAATTTTTCAAGAAGGCAATATTGTTTACTTTTAGATTCCTCTATAAAGGACAAATTGGTACTTACATACAATTTTAATATTCTAAATTATAGCAAGTTATTTGCATTAGATACTCTTGGTTCAGCTGAAAATTCAATTCAAGATGCAATAAAACAAAAAGATAGTTTTTACAATTTTGTAGCCAAAATAGTATCAAGACTTGAAGGAAAAGAAAAAATAGTCACTTTCATGGAATCAAATTCTTTGGATAATTTCATGTCGACTTGTTCCGATATTGAAGATTATTGTAGATTCATAAAGAAATTTGAGCTTTCTTTTTTGATTCTAAATTCAAATAATAATCCAGAAAAATATTATTCAGTATCAGATATTCATCTGAAATTTGTACTGATGTGTGGAACTCTTTTCTTGAAGTGCACAACACCTTCTGCAGCATTATTTGGTATACGTGTTGTTAATTCTGTTCCTCGGATAAAGTTAGATCATGTTTTGTAACTTCATAGTGTAGACTTCATCAGAGTTCTCATCCAGTGACATTGGTAACAGATGCATCATTTGGTCATAGTAATCTAGAAAGGTGGTGCCCTTGTTTGTAACTTTATACACCATCTTTGATCCGTTATTATGTTCCATGATCAGACCAAAATTCAAAAGGGAATCTATATAGTTTCTACATTGGTCATTACTTAGCATCGCTTTATACATGATTTTTGTCCTCGTCTCTTCTCTCATTGCAGATCGCAATATGGCTGCTATGACTCCATACTTACTCCTATTTTTCATTGTCCATTAAATGAAATTATGCAATATAACTGGAGTGTAGCTATTAGATAGAAACATACATGACAAGATTCGACTGCAAAAATTAGAATACCTTTTTATTCTATTATTCTAGGCAATTCTTGTTCCATAGAATAAGATTAATTAATGTTTGATTAAATTATGCTATAATAAGTTACTTCATTTTAATACTTGTAGACATTTATGGTTCTAATCGATATCTTTTAAATTAAGAATACAATCCGTCATGACAGGTTTTACTTTTTGGAATCTTATTTTTCCCTTGTTAATTTTTCCAGACTTCTGCATTGAAAGGGCTTTGGTCTTCATCAACAAAATATGATCGACGCAAACTAACCCTATCATGTACTCTTCTTTTTCGGATAATATGGAAACAATACACGAGGGCGGTAGGGTACATACTTTCCCATTTACCATTATGGAACATCTCTCGGGCACCATTCTTAGTAATGAATTATGAACTAATTGATATTATAACATTTTTGTTTGTATGAATTTTATCGGTAAAATATTATTATGATAACTAAATAATTAACTAATTTTAGGTTAAATAGAAATAAATTTTTGTAGTGTCTTATTGTTGATTGTCCAAAATTGTTTTTATTTCCTTGCATCTTTTCCTTAAGGAAACTGTAGAAATATCAGCTACTTGGCACACTTCTACTTGTCGCAAAAACTCATTGCAATCTTGTGATGCGATGTAAATTATAGCTCCTGCAAAAGCACGTGGATTTTTTCCAATTGAAATTCTGCTATGTTGAACTAGTGAAAAAATTCTAAGTGCTTCTCTTTTTGTTTTTTCAGCGAGCTTTAACCTATTCGAAATAAGGGTTACATAATCAATCCCTTGAATAACGGGGATCTTTAACGACAGTTCTTTCAAGATCAATTTGTAATGTGACATGATTTCCTTACTTGGAATATTGCACACATAGGCTATATCTGATATTGTTTTTGGTATTGATATCTCCCTACATGCGGCATATATAGACGCCGCAACTAGTGAGACCGTAGATCTACCTTTTGCTAACTTTCTCATTGCAGCTTTACGATATATGTATGCGGCATTCTCCATGACTGGTGGACTCAGATATAGCTTGTCGCCAAAATTGTTGAGATATTTAAGGGCTTTATCCAAGTTTCTTGATATCGAATCGTTAAGCTGGGATCGATTGTTCCATGTTCTTAATCTCTGAATCGTTTCCTTTTGTATTGGATCTAACATTTTTCCTCTTCCGTCAGTGTCATTTAATCCAATTAGGGTAGATAGTCCCTTATGACTTACTGTTAGCGATTCTGGCATGCCTATGCGAGATTTATCCTTATATTCACCTTTTTCAAAATTTGTCAGCTCATTATTGTATATTTTTTCGCTAGAAACGCAACCACAAGTACTACAAACATATTCACTTGAGAGTACATCTAAAACCAGAGTATAATTTTGACATTGATTGCATTGCACTGTATCACCTACATTCGATTCCAAGGATCTACTATCTTGAATCTGTCTGCCATCTTCTAAGGTCATCTTTACTCTTAGTTTTAGCAGATTCTTTTATTATCAATAGTTTTTCTAGAAATTAGATATTTGTATTATATTGCTTAAAGACTTAGAAAAAATTAGTTTAGTGCCTTATAATTAAGAATCACAATGTAAAATACTCTCTTTATTTCTTAAATAAAAATCTATAAACGTTTTGTTTAATAAGATCATTCAATTCTTGCTTCTAATCGGTGGAATTATTATTAAATCTTACAAGTTTATACTAACTACTAGTCATCTTCTGCATGATCTAGTAGGGTAAAATAGGTCATCTATCCAAATCATGAAAAAGCCAACTGATTCTTTTCCGCACTAGGACTAGGAACCTCATTTAAGAACTTGGCTAAATGGACGTTCCCTTCAATTCTATGATAATACATGCTTCTAATATTATACGGTTCATATCATTGAATTAATATCATTTTGGCTAATTGAAAATTTTTAACAGCTCGTAATTTTTTATTCTGTTTACCTATTTTGCCCCAATAACCTTTACCTACAATATAAACGTATGATAAAACAGAACGTTTATATCTTAATGATAGTAGAAATTTCTAAATACCTTCGGTGCCTAATTATGGTGGACAAGTTTCAAAGTCAAAGATATGGATATTTGTATCTAGTAAAGTGTAACAATTATATAATTAGTTATACATATTAATATGCGATGAAAGACACAAGACTGTTAAAAATCCTCGTTGAAGAAAAGGCACTAGTAAAGTTGCTGAAGACAATTGGTTCTGGTAGAGAATATCCAACTAGAGAACTCTTGACTAAAT
>VBPR01000036.1 GCA_005877345.1 Nitrososphaerota archaeon | reverse complement strand
AAAGATAAAGAGGGATCCGCCCTAAATCGTGTACGTATATAGTCTGCGTCACCGAAGAAACTCATAGGGTCAGGCAGTCCAAGGAATATGCCAAACGACAGCCTGGACACCCTATCTGCCTCTCCTAGATCAGCTTCTTTTAAGGAACGGATAACAGACTCCATTATCAAAGTATGGAAAGCGGTCTACTAAAATTTTAAGGAACTAGGTACAATAAGAAATAAAACAATAAAAAGGAATTGTTAACAATTCGGATCCAAAGCTTTAAGCTTTTCTTTTTTTGGGAATGAGAACCATAATTACTTGATAGTAGAGTTCGTTGTTGCGGGTTCGGACGCTTGTGAACCATTTTTGACATTTGGGGT
>VBPR01000035.1 GCA_005877345.1 Nitrososphaerota archaeon | reverse complement strand
AGCTAGCTACAACGGCAGAAAACAACGGTTTTGATTCTTTTTGGGTAATGGATCATTTCCATCAGATTCCAATGATAGGAAAAGTAGAAGAACCTATGCTTGAAAGTTGGTCAACTTTGTCCGTGTTAGCAGGATTAACTACTAAGATAAAACTTGGAACTCTAGTCTCAGGCATCATGTATAGGTATCCCGCCATTCTAGCCAAGGTAGCTGCCACTTTGGATGTGTTAAGCAAGGGAAGATTATTCATGGGAATAGGCGCTGCTTGGAATGAGGATGAATCCCATGCATACGGAATTCATTTTCCTCCCGCAGGTGAAAGATTGTCAAGGCTAGAAGAGGCAATACAAATTATACGCAAAATGTGGACTGAAGAGCCTTCTGCCTCATTTAATGGAAAATACTATCAAATTCATAATGCATACTGCAATCCCAAGCCAATACAGAAACCTTCACCACCTATCCTAGTTGGTGGAAGTGGTGAGAGAAAAACTCTCAAGATTGTAGCAAAATATGCTGATGCTTGCAATCTATTTGGATCTGCTGAAACAGTAAAAACAAAATTGAATATTTTAAAAGATCATTGTAAAAGTGTAGGCAGGGATTACGATTCAATTCTTAAAACAAAGTTGGGCATTATTGTAGTTGATGACGACAAGCAAATGGCCGAGAAAAAAATAAAACAGATCTTTAAAGGAATGCCTGAAGAACAAATTAGAGAAATAGCGATATATGGAACACCGGAAGATCTTTTAGGACAAATAGAATTACTTGAACAAGTTGGTATTCAATATCTTATAGTGGATCTAGATCCAAATCGAGAACTTGAAGCTTTAGATGTATTCACAAATAAGATTATAAAGAAATATTAAATAAAATGGCAAGTGCCTGTATGCAAAGAACAGAAAAGTAGCTCGGACAAAGTAAGAAAAGGAACGAATTAGTGCGTTCAGAACCCACCAAGATTAACGTTGTTTCCATTGTTATCTTGTCTTGTACTTTAGTCGAAAACCGATAAATTGATTGTTACATATTATTGTGAAAAGCCAACCTAATACTAATACGTTTTTTCTTCCCCATTTATCAGATAAGTTACCCCGCGAAGAGATTTAAAACAGCCTTAACTGGTCCGAAACTAGGTATGAATGACACTATTATTGCACTTGATTCAATACCAAATTTGCTTTTACCTATAAGTGGAACAACAGTCTGTTCTAATCCAATCATTGCACCGATAAAAGCATTAACTAAAACTAGAATTAGAAACTGTTGAATATTTGGTCGTAGGAATAAGACAAAGCCGTTACCGGTAGGCTGAACCAATTTTGACCCAAAAAAACGGTTCAAAATTGATTATTGAATGTTACTAAAAAGAGGACAAGCAAATACTTGTGTCCGGATTCAGAACTGATAACGCTAGCACTTTGATGAACCCCCTCGTGTTTTGGAGCTGGTCGTTTGTGAATTTTTTTGCCATTTCGTTTTACTTAAAAAGTATCTTAGAAGAATTTTTTGGTCAGTTAAACCGCTTTTCCTCCAAACTAGCTTATAGGTGATATGTGATATCAGATACCACATTATAGAGTTGACAAGTATGGTAAGGGGGAAACCCAAAGGGTATGTCATGATTATCCCTGTTATTGTACCGCCTATTAGAAAAGGAACTTGCCGTTTAATTGCCGCTAATATCTTCGAATCCAAATTTGCATTACATTATTACATGTACAATAACCCTTAATACAAACTATAGAGCCGATAAGAAAGATGGATAGTCTCATTGAATTAAGCCATGTGAGATAATGCGGAGTAAGATCTTAAATGTAAAATGTACGCATGGATTAACTTGTTATTAAAGAATGATGTGGTAATATATGTATGGCAGATAAAGAAATGATACAAGAAAAAATTGGTGAAGCATTAGGTTTAGAAAAAGCTGCTCAAAAAGCAGTAGAACAATTAGATTCACGAGGTTTATTGGAACCGGAGCACATGAATAAACTATCGAAAATGAAGGAGGAGGCAGGAGAACAGGAAGAGGAGATGGAGGAATTGGTCCAAGAATTAACTGATAGTGATGGATTTGATTCATCGACTATTGAAGAAAAAGCAGTAGAAACCGCCGAGAAAGCGTCCAAAATAATGGAAACATATCTTGGAGAAGATCCGGATACACAAGAAGCATTAGAGTTCTTATGTCTAGCAGAAGGCGGAGAAGTAGCCCATTATGAAGTTCTGAGCTCAATTGCAAAGGATGTAAAAAATAAGAAATTCGGAACAAAAGTCAGAGCTATTCTTAAGGAAGAAAAAGGACATTTGAATCTGTGTACTAAGTTAGCAAAGAGTAATGCCGCTTCGGCGTAACCTCCGTTTTTTATTTTCTAGACTTTAGTATAGCACTAGTATGTCCTTTGAGTAACGCTCAGAATGTAGAAAGCGCTCATTAGTAAGATATCAAAATTCCGTTTTAGATGAAATTAACATGGAGGCTTATCTTGATCCATTGTTATGATAGTCATTGATAGGTGCTTTGCTCACCGGATATGCACCAATCAATTTACTGTTAACGGAGATAATCATAAAAAATGACTATGGACTAATTCTAGTCCATTTTTTCCTTTATCTTTTCTTCCTGGTATTCACTTTCTAAATCCTTGTCAGGATCTGCGACTTTGTTTCCAAATGCCTTTGCACCGGCTTTAACCTTGTCTCCTGCGTCTTCCAATTCTTCTTCGGTGTCGGTCTTTGCATCTTCAAATTCTGTTTCTTTTTTGATTTCGTAATCTCCCATTGTAATATTAGTATGCACTACATTGCTTAATAACAGAAATCATAGGTGCTTCTCCTGATGAAATTCATGGACCAAAACACATTTGCATATCCCATCCACATTGATACACGAATGAGTACTAGAATAGTATTGCCAGTCATTCTTTTGACAGGACCGTTGACAATCAATCTGTTGCTTTAAAGTCTGATTTTTTTGCTTCCAGAATTATATATTTTATTAGGATGATTAGCCATTATAAATCAAATAAAGTAACGATAATTAAGTTCAAGTAACAGAGCAAAAAAGAAAACCCGGTTTTTATTGTTAATATCTTAAAATAATATGTTGCAGTTCCATGTTTATGATGAAAAGATCTCTGCCGATCCTTTTTCTGTCGTCTATTATTATAATGGGGACAACAATAGGCATTGGCACTGCTGGGAGAGCGTCAGCAGCGCCAAGTCATAAATTATTTGCCTCTTAACATTTACTATATGGCTGAAATAATAAGAAAGGAAACAAATCAAAATTCAGTCAACAACTTTATTAATTTATGAGCCTGTCGGGATTTGAACCTTAAATGTATACGGGTTCTCTTATCTAGTATTTAGTTTTTTGTTAGATTATAACAATTGAAATTATGAGAAGCAAGAACAAAAAATGGCTCCAGGCATATTTACACCTACTTATCGGGTATTGTTCTTTTTAAGGAAAGTTTCTACTATACTGCTGAACTGTTCTGGATATTGATACATCAATCCATGTCCACCTCCATTAATTTGAACAAACCAAGCTCCAGGAATAAGTTCTGCCATTCTTAGGGAATTTGGTGCGGGAGTAGCCGCATCGTCAGTTCCTACTATGACTAGTGTAGGTTGAGTTATGTTTTTTAGTCTATCGCAAGTACTTGGCGCATTGGCTGCCGCTTCTATTTGCTTGTTAAGTGTTTGATTAAGAATTGTCTCTGTAGTTTTTGGAATATTTTCAAGATAATTTGGATTTTCATTGCGCCATTCTTGGGGGAAAAATAATGGTACAAGTCTTGCTATTCTGTTTTCTGCAGTTCCCGTTCCATTAATAAACTCGTTACGAACCTCCTGACTTTGTGGTACAGATCCCTCACCACCGCAACCTATTGCATAGAGAATAAGTTTTCCAACTCTATCAGGATAATTAAGTGTCAAATCCTGAGCAATTCTTCCGCCCATTGACCATGCCAGCACATCTGCTTTCTTGATGTTTAATGCTTCTAGCAAGCCAGTGGTATCATTTGCAAATAGTGATATTGAGAACTTTTGTTCACTACCAGAGGTTGTATTTCCTATTCCTCGGTTATCAAAAAGGATTACGGTATGATTGGAAGCAAGAGTTTCTAATAAAGTTGGGTCCCAACTGTCCATGGTGAAGGAGTAACCATTTATCAGCAAAATAGGGTCGCCCTTACCAGGTCTGGTATGCAATATCTATGTCGTCCACATGAACTTTTTTAGTTGGAATATCTTGTATGTTTACTGAATTTGCATTTGTATTATCGTCATTACTAATGTTTGAGCTCGTTTGACTTGTTTGACTGTACGCAAAGTTGGTCAATGATGCAGCAATGATGAAAAGTGGAAAAATACTAGCAATAATCACATAATCTCTTTCTATCCCCTTTATCAGAGAATTCATTTAATTACTAGCATCCAGTCGTTTTTAAGGTTTTGGCAACTGTTTCTCATAATTGCCACTCAATCACAAGATAGTCCAAGGTAGATGCGTTATTGGTTTCGATTTTTAAATATCGATATTAACGTTCAAATCATTAAATTTTGAAACGTATATCTATTTACTAATTTTGGTATCAAAATATTCGGATTCGGTGGAACTCATAACGCTAGAATTACGATTTTTGAACCCTATGAAAAACTTTACCGTCAAGCACAAGTTCATTATACAACTACTTGTATCGAGGGGTGTTATT
>VBPR01000034.1 GCA_005877345.1 Nitrososphaerota archaeon | reverse complement strand
TTGTCGCCTGTATAGACAGAGACAATGATCTAGGTAAAAACGGTGGTGTTGAAACGCCAGTCTTTGGAAGAGATCAATGTATAAACGCCGGAACTAGATTAGCAATTGAGGATCCTGAAGATGCTGATGCTAACGCAATCTTTGGTGCCGTAAAAATATATGAAGAGCTTGTAACAAAAGGATATGAAACTGAGGTTGCCATTATTGCCGGAGCTTATAATCGTGGCATA
>VBPR01000033.1 GCA_005877345.1 Nitrososphaerota archaeon | reverse complement strand
ATATTTTCAACTTTTGCAGGGATCATGATAATTTTAGTGGGGATATCTAATGGGATATCGAGTATTCCTGACGGAGCTATTGCAAAAGGTGCCAGCATTTCAGAAATCGTCACAAATAGAGTTATAGTAGGTGACTTTGTGCATGGTTCATTAACTTTAATTTGGATAGGGCTAGGGACTATTTTCGGTGGGATACTTCTAAGCAATTGGTTTAAAGGAAGCATCACCATTCTTTCAGATATCCTCAGATTGGTTGTACTTGGTTTGATATTCATTCCTGCAATTCAGTTCACTTCAGTTTTAACTGAAAAAACAAATCCTTTCAATCTCATTTCTTCATTATTTATTGGTTTGGCTATTACATTAGTGGCTACAACATTTTTGTTTCAATATTTCAGGAACAAAAAAGGCGGGGAGCATTTGAAGCATTAGGATCATTCTTTTCATAAGAGTTATTATATGATTTAAAATCATTTAAGAAGAGAGAACAAATGTATCGTTTTTTTTATGATCTTATTAATGATAATTGGTTTTATAGACTCTATGAACGTAAGCTAGAAGCACAAATAAAACAGGATCGTCTACCGGAGCACGTTGCAATAATATTAGATGGAAATAGAAGATGGGCCAAATACCATTTTTTGGCAAACAAGGGTGCACATGCCATAGGCGCAGACAAGGCCGAACAGTTACTAACTTGGATTTACGATCTTAGAATCAAAATAACTACGCTTTACGTATTATCAATTGAAAATCTAGAACGCGACAAGAAGGAATTGGAAAATATCTTCGATCTTCTTGGAATAAAACTTGAAAAATTATACAACGATTCCAGAATACACGAGAGGCAAATGAAAATAAAGGCTATCGGAAATATAGGCGCTCTTCCAAAATCAATAAAAGAGATTCTATTTAAACTCGAGGAGGAGACGAATCATTATGACCTGACGTTCCTAAATATAGCTATCGCATATGGTGGACAGCAGGAATTAGTTGAAGCAATTCGAAAAATTGCTTATGATGTGGAGAAAAAGGAGTTACAAATATCAGATATCAATGAACAGTCAATTGATTCATACCTTTATACTTCGCATCTGCCACAACCAGAACCCGACCTTATACTGAGGACTTCCGGTGAAAAACGGCTCAGTGGCTTTCTATTATGGCAAAGCGCATATAGTGAACTAGTGTTCATGGACGTATTTTGGCCTGAATTTAGAAAAATCGATTTGATGAGGGCAATTAGGACATTCCAAAGGCGTCGAAGAAGATATGGAAAATAAGCGAATATTGATATGGCTACCTTATTTCTTGTACCGTATCAATGCCACAGCATGGTGATTATGATCAAGAAAATTTAAAGTGGTATTGCAATAAATGGATCGACAAGAGACGATGGATAGAAATTCATGGTTATTCTCCAATTTACACTAATACTGAATCAGAAGAATATGAAAGTGTAGAGTGCAATTAGTGAATATGGATTTTCAGGATGAATAATTGGTATGATGGCAGAAAAATCTGCAGGTTTTATTCTTATTTCTGATGACTTCGACACCTCTCACTATTCTGTATTACTACTTCATTACAGATCAGGTCATTGGGATTTTCCTAAAGGCAATATTGAAAGTAATGAAAGTGAAATCCAAACCGCTACTAGGGAATTGAGGGAAGAAACAGATATAACAAAATTTAGATTGATACCAAACTTTAGATACACATTAGGTTATAAATATACTAAAAAATCAAAGTTGATTTCAAAACAAGTAATTTTGTTTCTAGCATCTACAAAGGTAAAAAAAGTAAAAATATCCAATGAGCACATAGGTTATAAATGGACAGGTAGTAACAGTTCCGTTGATCAATTAACATATTCTAATGCAAAAAACGCATTGCTGTATGCCATTAATTTCTTATACGAACTTCCTTCCAATATCAATTACTAGAAAATAACTTCTGGTTAATCACGATATCTTGAATAGAAACATATTTTTCATGTCAAACGACCTTATTTCAAGTTATCTGTATCACAAAATGGATTAGGCACTTACATCTAATGTTAAAAAGTTAAATCTAACAAATAAATGACGGACTCTTACCACTGAACAGATCGTTTTCTCATCTTTTGAATTCTTTCAAATTGAGCAACTTTGATAATGCTTTGCGTTTGTTTTTTGCATTTAAAATGGAACGTCCTATTATTAGATAGTTGCTTCCACTATCAATCGCCGACTTAGGATTCCCTCCCTGAGTACCTATGCCAGGAGAATAAATAGGAATTCTGGAAATGGAAGAGATATGTCTCAAAGTCTTCAAATGAGTAGCTCCTACTACAATTCCATCAACGTTACTCCTTCTTGCGTACTTTAAGAATATTTCATAGAGTCGCAAAATTTTACTTACTTTTGAGCTACTCTGCACAATTTTCAAACCATATCCTTCGCTAACATTTTCATGGCTCATGTAAGCGAGTGAAATTACCCCCATTCTAAAATTATGAGCAAGGCGAACAAACGATCTTAATTCGTTTTCTCCAATTATTGGATTTACAATTACCGAATCAAAGCCCATCGAGTACAGATATCTTAAGATTACCTCATTGGTATTCTTGATATCGTTTAATTTTATGTCGGCTATCGAGAGCAAACCATACGAATGAATAATCCTGTTAGTTTCTTCAATAGTCTTCTTACTAAATGGGAGTATAAGATGAAAGTTAACTTTTACAGCGCACAGATATGGATAAAGACTGCTTACCAGACTTTCAATATACTTTAAATCATGATAACGTGGCTCCAAGTCCAGGGCAAGTATTATGAAACTCTTGTTAATAGTTGAAATATCAGCAATCCGTTCTTTGTACGGATGGACCTTACTCATTAACCTTCACGAGGGGATGTGACCCAAGTAACTTTATTAATTTGATGTAAATATATCCATGTTCTTCTAAGTTGTTCGTAAACGTTGGATCTTCTGATTTTAAACTAGAATATTTTATAAACGAATGAACTGGGTTTTCAGAAATTGTTGCATAATAAAAGTAGGAGATTCCGTCAGATTCAGCCATATTCAGCGCGGTTCCTACAACATATTTGGATTTCTTTGTGCTCTTAAAAACAAATAAAGGAAGTGGTGATTCTTCATAAATCATTTTATAAGACGCAATTTTAACGAGACTTTGGAAATTACTCAACTTGATCGGCTCGTAATTCGAATTCTTTGTACCCTTTGGTCTTCGCCAAAAAATTGGTGGAAATTTATCAACGGATATGATCGGAGAATACATTACTGAGGGATTTTGTATATTTTCCACTATTGAAACATCTTCAATTGCATTACTGTTTCTATAGGCAAGATATTGACCATGACCCGAATATTTGACATAATATATAACAGGTACATTATTTAGAAAATCAATCTGTGTTGCCAATAACTCTTCCTTACCAGATCTGAATGAAAATGTCAGAAGTGGTGTTCGTTCAAAGGCACAGACGAGTCTGCCAAAATCTTGAATGGAGGAAACTTCAACAAAGTAAGGCGATTTAAGTTGCAATGCTCTACGTTCTAAAATAACATTATTAAAATGATGCGAATAAAGAAGTTTTGTTTATGTTTACAATTCTCTATTCGGAAATGGACTAGTTTTCAATTCGACGATCTATTATTTCATTTATCTCGGCTCCGGTTCCTATGAAAACTACTTTAACGCCGACAGTATCTTCTATCTTCTCTATGAAACTCTTTGCCTGAGAAGACAATCTATGGTATTCCTTTAGACCCGCACAATCCGGAAAGACTACATCTAATTTGGTAACAGCGATTTGGGTCGCACTGTTTATCATTACCGATTTCTTGGCCAGCTCCATGTTAAATGGGGAAGCCCTTCTTTGTCTACCAGTTACACTTCCATATTCTAGCCAACCCAATTTACTAGCTTCGTCAACAGTAATTTCATTTTCTAATGGTCCCCCACCTACACGGGTCACATATGCCTTAAAGACTAGGATGACATCATCAACCTTCTTTGGTCCTATACCGATATCTGAACAGATTCCAGAAGCAGTAACATCTTTAGATGTTACAAATGGATAATCACCATGATACAAAGAGAGAAAAGTTCCTTGCGTTCCTTCTATGATTACTGATTGGTTTTCGTCAATTGATTCATTAACAATATCAGAAACATTTCCAAGATAACTTTTTAATTCATTTATGTCTTTAGCCAAATTCAGGATTCTTAAGGCACGGTCAGAATTTGCCGGGCCAGTACCAGCCCCGGTAGTGCCAACAACTTTCTTTAGGTGTGCATCTTCCATATCGCGCTTTATGTGGGATTCATGAATAATTCCGCAATGACTGTCTACTATTGTTCTTTTTTCCGCATTATATTTTCGTAATTCGTCCTTCAAGATTCCTGGTGTTACAAGGACTCCGGCACCAATCAAGAGTTTGGTTTCAGAATTCAAAACTGCACTTGGCAACATACGGACCTTGAAAGTTTGATTGTTGTAAACAAATGTGTGGCCTGCATTTGCTCCAACTCCTCCTCTTACAGCTATTTTTGGGTCATCCTTAATCGATAAGTAAGCAATTATCTTTCCTTTTCCTTCATCACCATAAAAACCGCCTACTATTACTTTACAGGTCATATTCAAATTCAATTGAATTAAAAGTAAATATAAAAGGATAATTAAGTTGGAAGAGAGCAGCAGTAGAGTAGTTGAACTACTGCATGCAATAAATTCGGCGGCTATTACATTATCTCATATTGACACAATTTTATATAGTCGATTTGAAATAATGATACTATTTAAAATGGATTATGCAAAGTTGTGTAAAGAAATATTAGAACTAGATGTAAAACTCCGTTTTGCCGGTGTATGTGACGAATCAGGTGAGATAAAATTTGGTGGTCAACGCGAAGGACTGGATAATTTACTGACAGCAGAAGAAACGAAGAGATCGAATTTGCAGGCACTTGCTAGATGGGG
>VBPR01000032.1 GCA_005877345.1 Nitrososphaerota archaeon | reverse complement strand
TTCGAGGAAGCTGGAACTAAATTATTCTCTGTAAAACCCAATGAGGTAAGTTTATGCTTTACGGTACCTATCAAATCATGTTGTCCGTGTACGATCAAATGAACTATTTTAGTATGATCAATTGTCGACATTTTCTTAACAGTTTTCCAATCAGTCACTCCTATAAAGATAATTATCTGTATAATGCTGTTGATGCATATCTTGATGTCCAATTTTGATCTCCATATGACGATGATCCTCCCTGAGGACATTTCACAAAGGATTTCTTCCTTTATAGCAGGAAGTTTGGACTTTCCTTTTATTAAAAAGGACGAACTAATATCACTTTTATACTTATACGGAAGTAAGAACAGAATAGTGACTCATCCTGAGAAAGTTCTTACAATTGCAAAGAAAACTGTTGAAACACTAGAGTATAGCATCGAAAAGTATAGGAATGGTCGTAAATCTTTTTTTGATTCAGAATTTTTGCGCAATAATTACATACGTAGACAATTACAGATAACTGTCGATAAAGATGATAATAAAAATGATAAAAATAGGCCAAATATCAACAGGAGAATCATAAATGATCCTGTGATATTATCTGAGTGTTTTTCACAGCATGTAGCATTCTTTGATCAGAAGTATTCGTTTTTTATTTATGGCCCGCTAAAGGATAACGAATTAACACGTGACATTCTCAATTTGTTATCTGGTAAAATAGTCATGTTGGGATACAATAAAGAACAAGATAAACTTCCATTCGATCACCCCATAATTCCGCTGTATGTCTGGGCGAAAGAGAACCTTGTCTATAATGACTAAGCTTGCCTTATATCTAACTATTCTATTCAATTATCTTCAAATTCACAGGATCAAGTTTCAATTAGCGAAGGATAATAATTAATTCTGATTTTTTGACTCTTAAGTCCATAAGTTTACATATTATGGGAATGGCAACTGAAATGGTATTATCGATGATACGGTATTTCTAGGACTAATGTCATTGTTATTATCATTGTTTTTTTGTGTATGAGTACTAAGTGGCAAGAATGGAAAAATCCTGATGTCATTACTCAAACAAGAATCAAAAATTCCACAAGATGCAAAATATGGGGATTTAAGATCCTTTTCATAGTTCATCCAATATGGAGAATAAATAGTAATCCCAGATGCAAATATCATTTGGGAGGGCACGATAAAGGTAAAGACACTGACAGATAAAATAGTGACCAAGGATAAAAAGACTAATGAATGACATTTATTGTCTTTGTTCAAGTCAATATGACATTTAATACTAAGTATATTTAGAATGCTTTAACAAAATTAATAAGAAAAGTGGATAAATGAATGCACGTATCTAATTCCTAAACAGGTAACATACTATGGTACTCTTAATATTTGCTAGAAAAAATCGCAGAATTTTTTTCTTAAAAATTGATTAAATAGTTATTGATTTATTTCTGCGAAATTATTGTTTCCACAAGGCTCTTCCGAAGGATCTTATATATGATTATAATAGAAAAGTTAAGTAGACTCTAGATCTGACGATTAGGCAATAAAATAATTTGTTATCTATTTGGTTATGGGTAATTATATTATATTCTAGAGTAATGATAGAAATGTAGATGAATGAAAAGATAATTGATCTACGAGAACTTTTTTCTAAAATGGATTTGGACAATTCAGAATTTCTTAATTTTTTTGATCTGCGACACTTACAGGCCGGACTTTTAAGGCTAAAACCCGGGGAAAGCGATACGCAAGGACCTCATTCATCAGATGAAATATATCTAGTTTTAGAAGGAAATGGATTTATAGAAATAGGGAAAAAATCATACGCTGTAAAGAAAGACTTGTTTATCTATGTACCGGCCAATGTAAGACATAAATTCTATGGGAATAGTCAAGAAATATCGGTTGTATATTTTTTCAGTGATTAATGTGGAATAATAATTTTAGTAGATATTTACATAACGTTCTAATTTTATAGTTACGTCCAATATTTTATGATAAATTTATTGGCATTGCTTCTAAATGTTTTGCTAGTACCATTAAAACATCAATCTTTTTTTTAGGGTAATTTGCAAAGTTAAGTACTTCATCAATAAAGGTTGATATTGGAATAGCTTCTTCTCCAACCACTTCGATACCTTTTTTAGTTAACAAATATGATTTTGCAACTGGTGAAGCCTGAATTCCATTTAAAAAATAATGCTGCGACTCAGACATTGATTTACTTGCTTTTGCATAGACCCCCTTTATGTATTGAGTTTCCACTGCAATACTATCTTCTAAAACACTCATTCGTTTAACGAGCTCATTGACTCTTTTGACACATTCTATTACCATAATAAAATCTACCTAATTATTTTAGTAATGGAATTTAATCAGAGTCTACTCTTAATTCGTCTTTCTTGCTTTCTTGTTCTTGTAATTTCTTAAGTTCGCTAACCAGGAACTGTTTATACTTTCCTCTTTCTTGTTCAGTCATTTTATCCAAATTAGAACTCAACGTTAAGCCAATTGCCGATAACCTGTCTATCATATCCATAGCCATAAACTTGCCAACGTTTCCAACCCTCATGACAACGTCCAATTGCTTTTGCATAATACTGTGAACAGAATCTACATCTGCTGCTATATCCATCCCTCTCGAGGTAATTTTGTATTTGCCACTATCAGTCTCGCTAATTAGTCCCTCTTCTAACAATCTTCCTAACATTGGATAGATCAAACCTGGTGACGGCTTCCATCTTCCTCCACTCTGGAAAATAGCTTTATCGATGATTTCTTTCCCTGTCATAGGTTCTTCATCGAGTAGACCGAGAATATAATGGCGTGAGAAGCCTCTTGGGATAGCACTACCTACCCTGGCAAGCCAATTAGATAACATATCACTAGTAATATCGCTAGCGATATTTAGTTATTTCTGTCGTTGATGACAGTGCAATTTGGGAGATATGCTAAGGTGATGTATTTCGGGTCCCACACGTTCTAATTCCGTGAATTCTGAGAAAAAAAGGAAATTTTCTTTATGTAGTAATTTTATGTCATAGATTCTTTAGAATAAAAACAAACATAGATACATGATTTATTAACTGACTATCACAAGTACTAGCCCTAATGCTAACAACTACCACAATAACATGTTTAATTTACTTCCTTTAGTTCTTGGATGGTGTTCATAAACCCAATGATATGTCATGAATTAAGAGTGTATTTATAATAATTCTCCTGGTATGATCTCATCAGACACATAGGATCTAAAAGTTGTGTGATTCGTATCTAAATTAGAGAACAATAAACACTGCTCAATTAAATTATTCTTTATATTTATATAGCGTGAATTTTTAACTAATAGTCTTTGTCAGATAACAGGGATCTTCCTGATGGCAAGAAAAAAACAACCAAGAAAGGAATAATTATAACAATTATAATTCTGGCAGCCATAATCGCGACAAGCTTTTTAGTATATCTAATACCCTGATAATAGATATTGCGCTGTCACTTTTCTGTGGCCCTAACAAGAAAAGTTTGCTACTTAGCACTCGATAGCTTGGATTGCTAGAAATTACTAGTTAATTTGAAAACAGTTTTGAAAAATAGGTCGAGTTTAAAGTAGGTTTGATGCTCTTCGAAGACTTAAAATGACAAATTCCCTCTACTCTTCAAGGTTGTTTAATTCCAAATTCTAAAACATCTAATAAGAGACGTGTTGGTCTCACAGGTTGCCTAATATAAGGTATGGATTATTCCATTTTCAAGATCGATCACTTTGGGACGCGTTACTATAATGAAATTTGGAGGCAGTACAATTGGAGAAGATGGTGCATGCATAGACAAAATAATCGAAAGAATAAGCTCTAAGATAGAAGGTGAAAACAAAGTTGTTGGTGTCTTTTCTGCACCTTTGATTAGATACAGGGACAAAATAAGTTCTATGACTGACGTAGCTATTCATATTGGCAAGAATTATGCCCAGTCGAATCCAATAGAAATCGACGTATTACGTGAAGTATATGAAAACATTGCGTCAAATAGTCTTTCTCAGGGATATCACAAAAAATTTTCCGATGAAATAAATAAATTCCACAAAGAAGTCATAATTTCACTCAAACAAACTGCAGAGAATCGAAGATTTGTTGATGTTACTAGATCAAGAACGCTTGCATATAGTGGAGAAATACCTATGTCATACTTAATGGACTATATTTTAAAAAGTAAGGATATAAGGTCGGATCATGCAAGATTAGAACAATGGCCAATAATAACGGACGATAATTTTGAAGCTGCAAATTTTTTAATTGAAGAATCTAGGGAAAAATCAAAACATTTCTATGAGTTAATCGAAAAAAACAGTGTAGTAACAATAGGAGGTTTCATAGGAAAAACCATCGACGGACTAGAAACCACTTATGAGCGAGGAGGTTCTGATAGATCCGCTGCTGATGTTGCTATATTGTTAAACGAAAATTACAAAGCAGAATTAGATTTTGAAAAAGATAATGCTGTATTTAGTGCTGATCCAAAAATAGTAAAGAAAGAATTGGACAGTATCAAATTTTTGTCTTATAATGAGGCTAGACTAGCTGGTATGTTTGGAATGAAGATACTTGATCCTTTAGCAATTAAGGAAATCGAAAATAACAATATGGATATACCCATAGTAATTACTAATATGAATAATCCGTCCAATACTACTACAATATCAAAAATTTCTGCTGACCAATCAGATATTCTTGTCAAGATTGTTACTGGAAAGAGAAATTGTGCCATTGTGCGGATGGAAAGCATAGCAGCCTCACATCTATTGGCGTCGCTTGAAAGTGATAAGCAATATCATGACTTTCTTAAATTATCTCCGTATAAGAAGGAAGGCATTGAAATCACCCGCATCCTATTCCTAGACGGAGACTACGTTCGTCGCAATGAACACCATTTTAAGGCGTATTATTCCAAAGCGGAGGTGGTATATGAAAGAGGTGTTGTTACTCTAATTGGTGATAATATGTGGAAAATGCCTAGAATTGCGTCTACTACAAGCAGCACAGTTGGAGAACATGGAATAAACATATTGAATCTGGACGCGCAAGAGGAAACTTCCCGTATACTAATTATTGTAGATGATTCTAAGGTAGCTGATGGGATAAGGGCAATCCATGATAAGAGAATCAAAATTGATCGGGACGGAGTTTAATGAAAGACAAAACTAAGATTTGGATGGATGGAAAGTTAGTTGATTGGAATAATGCAAAAATACATATTCTTACACACGGCTTACACTATGCAACGGCAGTATTTGAAGGGATTCGGTGCTACAGTACAAAAAAAGGTCCCGCAATTTTTCGACTAGAGGAACATATCAAAAGGCTTGTCAATAGTTGTAAAATGTATCATATGACTCTAGAATATTCTGAGAAAGAACTTAAAGAATCTATTATTGAGACAATAAAAATAAATAATGTCCAAGACTGCTATATCCGACCCATCTGCTACTATGGATACGGGAAGATGGGAGTCAATCCTTTACCCAATAAAGTATCAACATCCATAGCTCTGTGGGATTGGGAAGACCACATAAAAACCCAAGGCGACAAAGGAATGAGAGTTATTGTTTCTTCATGGATCAAAATAGATTCTAGAAGCTTACCTGTACATGCTAAAGCTAGTGCAAACTATGCAAATTCAGCATTGGCGAGAATAGAAGCTTTAAAATCTGGAGTTGATGAGGCAATTATGTTAAACATGAGTGGTATGGTTGTGGAAGGAACGGCCGAAAATATTTTTATAGTAAAAGATGAAATGCTCGTTACACCTCCTTTAACATCAGGCGCCCTGGATGGCATTACCCGATCAAGTATACTATCTATAGCACAACACCTTGGCATTAATTTTCAAATTTGCGATATATCGCGTGATGAATTGTATTATGCTGATGAGGTATTCTTAACAGGAACGGCAGCTGAAATTAAGTCAATCGGTGAAATTGATAAAATAACCATTGCAAATGGAAGAACTGGAAAAATTGCAACAAAGTTACAAAATCTTTACAATCAAATAGTACATGGTAATAATGAAAAATTTGAGAAGTGGCTCACATACATTCATTAAAAGATTGATATTCACTTCAACCTTATGTTGTATTCTAGTGAGTAAGAGTTAAGGGTTTGAGAGGGATAGTAAGAATGAGTCCTCTAGAGAGGGGATTCATTTAATATTAATGCAAGGAGGGCTGATCTTAAATCTTTACCATAAGACGCTTGCTTAAAGTAAATCGCATTAGATTTACTATCTATATCCTGCGATATCTCATCTATTCTTGGCAACGGATGCATAATAGATATATCGGGTTTAAACTGTTTCAGAATGTTACTATCAATTGTATAAGCTCCTTTAACTTTTTCATATTCTTGTGGATCTGAAAATCTTTCTTTTTGTATTCTGGTAACGTACAGTATGTCTGAATTTTGGAAAACTTTTTCATTAATCTCTACCAGTTCTACAATTTTCATCTTATTTTTTAAACCATAGATCGACTCTTGTCGAATTTGTAATGTTGGTGGAGAGACTAGAATGACTTCAACATCATAATTGGAAAGACCATATAATAAGGAATAAATGGTTCGTCCGTATTTCAAATCCCCCAAGATACAAATCTTTAATCCATCAATTTTCTTTTTTTCTTTTGTTATTGTATATAAATCAAGCATTGCTTGCGTTGGATGTTCTTCACTTCCACTACCTCCATTAATTATTGGACAATCTGAAATTTCGGCGGCATA
>VBPR01000152.1 GCA_005877345.1 Nitrososphaerota archaeon | reverse complement strand
CAATAGATACATTGTCTCCTATCTTAGTATTGTTACCAATGTAGCTAAAATGCCAAATCTTTACATTCCTTCCTATTTTTGCAGTTTCTGAAACAAAGTTTATCAAATTATTACTGTGCTTTTCCATTTGTCTTCTCCTATACTTAATGTCATTCTATATCTACCTTCAATTTATAATTCCTTCATAATTTCTCAAATCCCACTACAAATGCCATGGATTTCCATTTTTTGTGATTTTGCTTGGGATTTTTTCTTGCCATTTTTTTAAAAACTCAATATCTTTTTCTTTGTCACGTAGTTCGTCTGGCAACATAACAGGAATTTCTTCAATAATAGGATAAAACCTTGAACACTGTGAACAAAAGAGTACTCCTTCCTTTATCACCGTTTCATTAATAGTTGTATCAATGGTAGTATCAATTTCAAACAATTCTAATGGATAGAATTTATCTATAGGACACGCTAAGATATCTAACATTGATCTTCTCATAACTGTCTCTTGATTAGCACATCTTATTATTTCATTTCAATTCCAGATAAATTGGTGAACCTGTTTCGCTCGAAAGAAGGGCTGCTTCAGCCACTTTTGTAACATTTGTGGCTTCTTCAGAAGTAACAACTGGTTGTTTCCTCTTTCCCTCTATTACCTCAATAAAACTCTGTAATTCTAATACAAGAGGCTCTTGAAACTGTTGTCTTCGTGGAATAATGGTTGCATCAGCATGATCAATTCTTATCTCCTGCGTAATAAAATCACCATTTACAGTACCTTCGGTACATACAGCAGAAAATGTTCTAACTTTCTTTGGTGTCACCCAATTTGATGCAATTATCGCAACCTTTTGATCTTCAAATCCTAACATTATTGTTGCAAAATCCTCGAACAAATGAAATTTTTTGCCTGCTCTAGCAAAGACCATTTTTGCACCCTTGCCAAAAAGAAACATTGCAGTATCAATGTCGTGAACGGAAGTATCATATATCACACCTACATCCTTAATATGTAGGGGCATCCTGTTTTCCCTATGAAATTCTATCATTAAGAGATCACCGTAAGTTTGTTTCTGAATTATCTTTTTTAAATCCTGAACGGCAGGATTGAATCTTTCAACATATCCACATGTTAATATTACCTTGGCCCTTTTCGACAAGTCCGTCATCTCCTCACATTCTATTGATGAAAATGAAAGAGGTTTTTCCACAAATACGTGGCAACCATTTTGAATTGCCTCCCTTACTACTGACAGGTGAGATTTAGTTGGTGTGCATACTAAGCAGGCATTCAACCCTCTCTCGTTGGAAAAAAGATCCTTTATTGATGAATAAAATTTTGTATCATATTTTTTCGCAATTTCTTTTGCACGATCTGCTGACAGATCACATACAGCTTCAAGGACTCCCATGTTATGGAGAACTCTAACATGGTTCTTTCCCCAACCACCTACTCCAATAACAGCAATTTTTATTCCAACGTTCTTATTTGTTACCACGTGGGTGTTAGCCATCCCATGAATTTTTTAGATTTTCCAATTACAATCCTCTCATAATTTTCCCTTATACTCTTTGTTATCATGCCCTCCTTTCCATTTCCAACTACATTTCCATCAATCTTTGTAATTGCAATTATTTCAGCAGCAGTTCCGGTTAGAAATATCTCTTCAGCTAGATACAATTCTGTCCTCGAGATTGGACGTTCGACAACCTCATAGCCAAGCTCCTTTGCAATTATTATTGCAGTATTTCTTGTGATCCCTTCTAATATTGAATCTGATAATTGCGGTGTGTGAAGTTTTCCATTTCTAACAACAAAGAGATTTTCGCCAGATGCTTCACTTACACTTCCCTTCTTATCAAGGAGGATGGATTCGTCATATCCGTTTCGCCTGCATTCTTGAGTTGCTAGTACAGAATTAAGATAATTCCCAGAGGCCTTTGCCATTGTAGGTATGGACTCGTCATCAATTCTCCTCCAGGAAGAAATGCATGCAGAGATGCCATCACTCTTAAAATATTTTGAAAAGGGAAAAATTATGATGGTTGTATGTGTTGGAGAATTCTTGGTGACGTTCAAATCTATTCCATGCAGACCAACAAATGTTAAAGGCCTAATGTAGCACGATTCTTTTATAGCGTTTTTTCGAATTAATTCTACGGTTGCATTACAAAGCTCGTCAACAGAAAATTTTGTTGTAAAGGAATAAACATCAGCTGATTTATGGAGTCTCTCCATGTGTTCCTTAAGTCTGAATATGTATAAATTGTCATCAGATGAATATGCACGTATTCCTTCAAAGACAGCTGTTCCATAATGTAGAGCATGTACAAAAATGGGAACTTTGGCGTCTTCCCATTTCAGATATTGTCCATCGAACCAGACTAAGTCAACGCCCTTATCCTTCATGTTGGCAAGTCAATAGTTGGATAATAAAAGTATTCAAATGTTGTGAATTGAGGACATCTAGTTGAGGATACCTTCTGTAGGGAACTTCATTCCAAATATTTTAATAGTTTTGTCTACCGATTGGGCAAATTTCTCCACAATGTCCCAGTTCTCACAAATGATATTAATGATCGTCTTTGGGACCATTTTTTGCCATGATTCTTTCAAAGCATCTTCAATATCTTCTCCCTTGTAATAATTTCTGTTATTATACCGGTCTGAGTGATCAAAACCATTTTTCAAATTTTTGTTGAATTCGTCCTTCCCAAGGTTCTCAAGTGCCTCTCTGTATAATAATTCCTTTACATTTGATGAAGATATTTTGAGTCTTTTTGCCTTGATAGGATGAAGATTATAGAATCGCAAAGCTATTCTTTCAGCCGTGTCCCCTGTATATGAAATAAATCGATCTTCCAGAACATCACGGAGAATTTCGCCTCGCATCGACCATGAATATGGTGAGAGGATTGGTGGAAGATATTTAATAAACGGTGAAACGAAATTGTAATTGGGCAAAATATCTATATTATCATGCCCATCAAACAAACTTAGTAGCATCTTCCTTCTTAATTCATAAGGAAATGGAAAGGTTCTTGTGTTTATTTCTCTTCCTTCTTTCAAAAAAACTACTGGGAAAACATAAACATGATAGTGCTCGGCTAACTGAGAAATTATTTTTTCATGAGCATTTGTTACTGGATTTAAATGGGCAAGATAAAGTGCTGCAATATTTTCCAATTGTCAAATACTTAACGGAGATATATCAACAAAAAGTAAGGAGAAAGCTCCCTATGCTTTCTTTACTTCAATTTCTATTGTAGAGACATTCCTTGTTCTGCCATCTTCTGCTTGGAGTGTTTCAGACCCAATCCTAACATCACCTATTGCATACCCTGCATTTTCCATTCTCTTTAGAATTATTTGTGAAACATCGACTGCTCTTCCGATACTTAAACCCCTAGCTTTAATGGTAACTGATGGTTGATTTGCTAGTTGAATAAGTGTAGAAGTCACATATGCCATCAGAGGTTTCTTGCCTATGTATATAGAATCGCGGGGTCCATCTCTTTGTGGTTGTGTATTCTGTGTATTCTGTTGTACTTCAGACATGCAAAACCGTTAGTCAAAAGGATAATTTAAATCTAAAAGATGTTATCTGATCTAAAAAAATCAACATCATAATGGGTCAAATTCGTTGTCCCAAGTTTCGGAAAATCTTGGGGGTTTAAATGGAAGTAAAATCATGATAATGCCTCCATTTCACGGTTATATATCCGGTTGCAATTGTACTTGTAATCTATGAATAAGAAAGTCGCAAGAAATGGAACTAATGATGACGAATTGTCTGAATCGACTACAGACAAAGATTCTGGCACGCAAAATGAAGTATCCGATGCTGAAGTTCCAACAACTGACAATAATATTGAATCAATAAAAGGAGAAAAAACAGTTAGAAAATCTAAGACCAACGTAAAGATTGAAGATTACGACTTGATTGTCAACAGTCTAAGGGATGCTACCGCTTCGTTTAAAGATGTGATTCTTTCCATCAGCAAGAAAGCGCAGGAAATCAGAGATAAGGCCGAAGAAACTTTCACAGTAGGAGCAAAGAGGGATGCACGGGATATCCAAGCTCTTGGAAGTCACGTAGAAAATGTTACCAAAGGTTTTGAAGATACTATGACGGAAATTAAAAAGAGAAATTACGCTGATGAGGAAAAGCTATTGAAAGGCTATAAGAAGTTACTTGAAGAACAAATTAATCTTATTAATGCCAGGATAGAACTGGTAAAGAGACTTAAATCTAAATAACCCAACATTAAAAATGGAATAATATGCTGGACATTTACATATAATATAGGATATTCATATACAAATTTACTATAATTTAGAAACAATATTATCCGATCCGCTTTGCAATGCTTTTATATTATTCAAATAATGGCACATATTCTAGCTTAAGAATATTTAATACCATACATATCATCAATACTGGAAAATAGATGGCATCATTATTCGATAAAATAAATCTAACCAGTATATTAATTGCATTATCAATTCTTACAGTTTTTGCAATTTTTCAGGTAATAGATCATGTTCAATACAACTCAGCGTTTGGTTCAATCCATGCGAATCCGATAATTCCTATTACTTCAGAATCAGAATTTTTAACTTATGATGATCTTATTACTGGATTTGGCATGAAATATCCTCCTGATTGGGAGAGATCTCAACATATTGACAAATCAGTTACGTTTCTTGCTCCCAGAGAAAGTAATTCAGATACGAATCCGGCAGAGGTGCGTATTATGGTTATAGGGTCAAATACTACATTGACTTCAATCACACAGACGCAACTTAGTACCCTCAAGAATTTGTATCCCGACATTCAAATACTGGAATCTATCGAAAGTACATTTCTAGGACATCCGGCACATATGATTATCTTTACGGCGACTGACGATACTCAAAATCTGCGAAAGGCAATGCAGATCTGGTTTAAGGAGGACACCAAGGCCTTTTTAATCACCTACAAATCAGATAACGAGAGGTTTTCAAAATATCTTCCCACTATCGATAAAATGTTAAATTCATTTTACACATACAAGAATTAGAGTCTCGACAATGTTTAGCGAAGCTGCTTTGGATATTTGATGATAATAAAGATCAATTACTAAAACTGAGTTCAGTTATTACCCTCATTTTCATTCTTCAGGAAGTTTTGAAATGGTTAAAAGATCCTCTATAATTTCTTCATTAACACCTTTTTTAGCCAGTTCTCTTCTCAGTTTCTTCTTATCCTTTATCTTTTGAGGCACATTTCTTGTATATTGCGTTATATAGTCAATGAATTGAGGATCATCAATGGTGGCATTATTGAATTCTGTACTTGAATCGATGCTTAACGATTCATAATTAGGATTTATTATAATAGAGTTTGTTAGTACAGTATGCTTAAGATCAGCACCACCAAGATCGACCCCTGCCAGCCTAGCTCCACCAAGGTTAGCGCCTTCAAGTCTAGCTCCACCAAGGTTAGCGCCTAGCAGCTTAGCACCCACTAAATGAGCATCTCTTAGATTAGCCCCCCAAAGACGAGTGCTTACTAAATTGGCCCCCCAAAGACGCGCATCAGCAAGGTCAACACCACCAAGATTGGTGCCGACAAGTCGAGCACCACTTAAATTAGCACCCATTAAATCCGCACCACTTAAATTAGCACCCATTAAATCCGCACCTTCAAGGTCGGTCCTACTCAAATCCGCATCCCTCAAATCCGCATCCCTCAAATCCGCATCCCTCAAATCCGCATCCCTCAAATCCGCATCCCTCAAATCCGCATCCCTCAAATCCGCATCCCTCAAATCCGCATCCCTCAAATCCGCATCCCTCAGAGATAAGATCTTAAATTCGATCGCCCTCTTATCATTGAATTCATTGATCTTTCCACTTTGTAGTAATCTTACTGCTTCATAATTTATGGTTTTTCTATGTAAGGCAGTTGGCTCAACAACAGCTTCTATAGCAAGTCTATACAAACTCCAATCCCGTATGTTCCTTATAGTATCTGAATTTTTTACCAAAAAATTCCATAAATCCGAATCTGTTTTAAAATCACGTAGAACTTTCCATACCTTCATATCATCGTCATCTTTTTTTCCTTCGTACAAATCCAGACTCTTGAAACGTGTTTCGTTATCCATCTTGAGATATTTATCTAAACCCTTAAAGAAAGATTGATCTGATTTTACTAATGTATTATAAAATTTCTTCCATCGTAAATGGATCGCTTGTATTACTAACAGTTCCCTTGCATCAAAACTTTTCTTACCAGAAAAAATCAATTCTTTTTTCTCAAAACTTTTCTTACCAGAAAAAATTTCATGTGCTACAATAAAGTTGTTCAAGAATCTTTTGATTTCTCTTGGATTGTTATCTATTGCCACAGAAATTAATTCTATATTCTTATCTATAACGTCTTTTAATTTATCATTAATCATACCTTTTTTTATAAAATCCCTCACCAATTTTACAATATCCTGATTACTCCATTTAGGTAAAGCTATAGGTACTTGAATCAAATTCTTTATGTAATCTTCTCCTTCGTTATTTTTTTGATTAATTTCAACGTTCCTTAGCTTGATTAAGATGTCGTGACTTATTCCAATAATATAAATAAAACCCTCAACATCTTGAAATACTCTTATGATTTCTAATAGTTCAAGAGCTTTCTTTGGAGAACATTTATCCAGATCATCAACATATACAATAATCCTGAACGCAGGATTTTCTAGACGCAGATTCTTTATTTCCTTCTTGATTTCTTCAAAACCATCAAAATAGACAGTGTCCCTATCCAATTCTGCAATCAGTTGAATTTTCGAATTTAATTCCTTCTTAAAAGTATCAAACATTTCTTGTGAAATTTCATACTCTTCTGATGCATACTTTGATATTATAGATGTAAGAATGTCAGAAGTATTTTTAAGAAAATTTATAGCGCTTGTTTCTAACTTCTTTTTTAAATCTTCGAATTGTTTCTCAGCCGGTAACGCGTATGCTATATTTTTCAATAATGATGCTATTGGAAATTGTTCCCATTTATACCGCCATGCTTCGAGCCTTACTCTGATCAAACTCTTATCAGTTTGAAGGGCGTTATCAACAGAATTTATTAAAGTGGTCTTTCCAGCTCCCCACTCGCCAAATATTCCAATAGTAAATTTTGGAGAAGAGGTTTTTACGATGTTGACTATAGCATTACGATATAAGTTGAAATCAAGAATTGGATCAATCGCTATGTCATCTGTTAAGATTAATCCCCTTTGAAACAGATCATCTTCTCTCGACAATATCACATCTTACTTTAAACTTAATTTATTTTTAAGTATTTGTTGTTGAAGTAAATGTTGTTGATGTAAACGTAAGATATAATTTTGAAATTTTAATGACAAATTGATTCAGGTTATGTATTGCTAAAAATTTTTAATTATTAAATTAATTAGTCAGGCGAGTTCCAAATGCAATTCGACATCGATAGACTTGGATTGCCAAGAAATTTTATGAAAATGATAGCCCTGAAATTGAGTCTGGTGATTAGTGATTAATTCCTTGGCTTTTTTTGATTTGAATTTATACAAATATACAAATACAATGAATTCAAATGATTACTAAGTTAAAGACTAGTGTTATCAATTTCAAAACTTTTTTTCAGATTGGTCAGATAACGATACTATAGAATATATATATTGTTCAATAGTAGCATTCCAGTAGTAAAATTCTTTTCCACCTTAGTTCAGGAGGCTGCTTACTATTTTCCGCTATTGAAGTGGGTTGATAGAATGTCCTATTATGCTATCGCCTTTCAAGATAATACAACAAGGACACTTTTGATCTATACATACTTCTGCTTGTTCATGCTTACAAACAGAGCAGATACAAGGTTGCTGTTGTATTTTGCTTAACTCTTCAATTTCCTTCTTTTGTTTCCGGTCTCTTTCATCAGCATATAGCCACAAAAAAACCACGGGTATTCCAATTGCAAAGAATATCATCATAGTCCGAACAGGAACTCGTAAAACAATCAAAGCCAGTCCAAAAATCAATGCCCCTATACCTAGGGTAGCAAGCCAACGATTTGTGAGGTTATCCATAACCATATCTAAATCACTATCTAGCTAACGTACGGAGCCTCCTTATTATCAGTTTGAATATCTGTATCTTCTTGATTCGAACTACCAACATCTGATATCACGTTATTCTTTTTCCTTTTCCTTCGTAGCTTTCTCACTTCTTCAAGTATTTCTCTTAATCGATCTTCGGAAATCTTTGCTATTCTAGCATCACATTCTATGCCTTTTGAATCAAGAACCTGCTCCGTTAGACTAATCATCTCCTCTTTATCCCGTTCTTCGTCTTCTGTTAACATGTTTGCGCTTTTAAAGCGAAAGAAAGCAAATTCACTCATCTTACTATTATAATTACAACAAACTTATTATTATTGATTCAGTTTTGTTTTGGCTCCAACACTGATATTCTGATTAAAGATAAGAAATGCAAGTACTGAATTTTAATAAATTAGATGTTTAGATAATAGTTATTACTATCGGTTTACTTCTCCTGCTTGTTAGTTTTAAAAGTCCAGTCCCTTTTGTAAGTTTCATCTCGAAGATTAAACCCTTTAAAAAGTTTGAAATATGCCTGCTTAATTACCTTTTGATTATCAATATCCGATTGAATCCACAAAAATTCAAAGATGGATATTAGGGAGCTGAGCTTTATTTCATTATTCGAATAGACGCAAGATCCCATTATACCTTCAAGATTTTCATTAAAATTGGCTTCCGTAGAAATGTCAAGAAATGCCCTTCTATCAAATATCATTGTTGTCATTTTTGTTTGTAACGATTTTTGTAAATACTGAACAGAGATATCAGGAAAATTCTCAATAAACATGGCTTTTAATTCGTCTTTAATATTATTATTTTCACAATATGCTATTACCCTGACTTTTATACCGCTCCTTGTAGCTTTTTGTAATAAGTTCAGTATTCCTAGTTTCTTTGAATGAATCAAAACTTCATACTCTGAGAAAAGAACCAGAATCTCATCTATTGACGATGTAATTGATGTTCTAATGATACTAAGTATCTCTAAAGATTTCGAGATATTTTTTGTAAATGATTTTCCACGACCATATTCAATTTCTTTAATTTTCTCTTTGAAAGGTAACGCAATACTCCACAACGAATCAAATAAAAACTGTTGCGCTAAAACAAACGACTTATCAGATACAGCTAGTAACCTTGTCTTATTGTTTACATTAGTGAGAAACGTCATAAAATCTGTTCTATCGATAAGTATAATATTACATGCAATTTGATCTATATGTCTTATATCAAAATAGTTTACAAAACCTCTATAGATTGGGGAATCCTTCATACTTATGTCTGAGATCATTCTTAATTTCAATCCTTTATGTTTGAGATCAAGTAATTTGGGTGATAACTTTTCAGGATCAATAACGCCAGAAAAATCATTAGTAAGATAGCAGTCAATGCCTGTTGTCGCCTTAGATATTGCTTGGAATGTGATATCGGTAATCGAGTTAGACACTACATTAATCTCATTATCAGCAGAACGATTACGTGACAATTAACATGTATTTACAGAATTGATTATGATATAAAAGATATGTAGGGAACTCTACCTTACAAAATTTCAATTAGCGTTTGAGTTTGTACTTGTTTGATTTAATACGAATGGCAATCAATTTATAATAGAGGAAAATATTTTGATTTGTGCCGGTATTTTTAGATGTTCACAAAGTTCCATTTGCTGAACAGCATTTGAAAGAGTTATGTTCACTTCCTAGAGATGAATTTGGTGTTAGTCACGTTAATCTTTTCTACAACAAAGATGCTGATGTTTGTTTCTGCCTACTCGATGCACCAGATAAAGAATCTGTTGAAAAACATCATACGAAA
>VBPR01000117.1 GCA_005877345.1 Nitrososphaerota archaeon | reverse complement strand
ATGGGAAGACGTTCCTATAAAAGTAACTCTCATGAATGAAAAAGTAATTATGATGGATATCAAAGATAAAAAGACGGTAGAGCACTTTTTGAAAAACCCCATATATGGCTTGATAAGTTCTGTCGATCTTATCCATCAATAACCTTTGTTCTCCAGTTATCATATTATGACTCATACACCAAACTAAGTGAGAACCGCCTCTAATTTTCTATTTTTGAGGGCATTTTTTATTTCCAGTGCAATTCTTCTACCCATACTCATGCCATTTTGGAATAAGAAATCTGAGTATTGTGATCCAGAAACATATAGATTTGTTCCAGCGACAATTCTTGCAGAAAATTCAAAAGTAATGAATCTTGCATCCTTAGTATAGACTCCTTCCAAACAAAAAGGTCCAGGAATTCCAGGAGGGACTAGTTTTTCGGAAGCCAGTACAAAATTTTCCCCCATTTCGTATACGCCTTCAAGAAGTGATTCTCTGAGAACCAGAGGGATGTTCCCTACTACGTTGTATGTAGGTTCTATAGGAACATTAAGTTGATGTTTTGATGGGATGCGAGAAATACCATCAATATCAGATTCATACCTCCTATCAACTCCCATGAACTCGATCTCACCCGAGATTGGAGAATAAAAGAAATGAAGGTAGACAGGAACTCCCCTTACAAATTCCTGAATATACAGCGAATTTTCATCAGTAACAATGTTATCATTTAAGAGCTTGTTGTAACCTTCCTCAAAACCCTTCTGATCAGACGTGAGAAAATATCCTTTGCCACCAGCAGCTCCGTGTAACTTTACAATACAAAGATCATTTATTTCTCTTTTAGATTTTACCGTTCTTGGTATTTGTAATTTTGATTCTACCATGAGTTTTTGTTTAAGATTTCTATCCGCTTCCCATCTTAATATAAATTTATTACCAAAGAAAGGTACATTAATACTTTCTATTTCTTCAGAACTTAGTGTTGAAATTAGAGTACCGTGAGGTATAAGAATACAATTCAATTTGTTCAATCTGTTCTGAATATCTGACTCTAAAATATCCCGAAATTTGTCAACTAATATCACATGATCAATAAAACCAAATCTCTTGTACACATGATACCTCTTCTTCTCTGTTATCAGTAGAGTCTCAAATCCTTCATCCTTTGCACCTTTTAAAACCTGAAGCGAACAGTGAGACCCGAGAGTTCCTATGATTTTTCGCAAATTATATATCGTAAGGCACTACTACGCCTAGGAAATTAATATTATTCGAAATTCAGTTTGTTCGTACAAGAGAATCCAATTATTTCTTTGCAAATGTCAGAAATTCTGCTATCAATTTAATCACGAAGCCTATTCCGCCCACGATACCAATACCCAACAGTACCAACCTGAGGTGGGTCATATAGTCGTCTTTGCTAGTTTTCTTTGCGAGTTTTAATACTTGAATTATTTCCGACACTTTTTGTTGTACAATAGACAATAATTTACATTTTATCCATTATTGAACTATTTGAATCTATCCTTATTGAAGTATATCCCTATTGGATAGAAAATGTGCTGAACAACATCTGGACATGACAACACACTTTCTATGGCCAAAAAACAAAAATTACCAACCCAAATCTGCATTTGAAATTTGTATTTCGAAATAGTTATAAGATGTGTAAGTTGTCACCGTTATTTTCACTATTGACTTTTGACTAGAGTCATAATATAGTGTCTTAACAGTCTGGAAACAAAAATTTGTTACGAGGATATTTAGAAGTAATTTTAATGTATTACTTCGTTATGGTATAAGATATCTTTTTTTAAGGAGCAGATTTTCTGTAAATCTCAGCTCATGATTGGTTATATTACTTAGTAAAAATGCGCTCCTTCTCTGTCCTTTGCATCTCTACAAACGTTTCAGTATTTTGAACTCCTTCGATTTTTCCAATTTGTTTTATAACAACATTGTGAAGTTCCTCGAGGGTAGTAGCACTGATAGTCACCAAGATATCGAACCTACCAGTCACTTCAGAAATAGATATTATTTGAAATATCTTCAATAATGCAGCGTGAATTTCCTCTTTTAATTTTGGATCCCTATTTACCCCAACTACGGCCTTGACATTAATCCCTAAAAGAGGCTCATTCACAATTATCGTAGATTTTTGGATCAAATTTCTTTTGTAAAGTCGCTTAATCCTACTGTACAAAACTGATGAATTTGTAGATAATAATTTACTCAGTCGAGGTACTGAAATATTAGCATTCTTACATAGTTCTGACAATATTTTCATGTCTAGATCGTCGAATTTTTGCAATATCTAGTCAATAATAATCGTGAGTATTAATAAATGTAGTTTTTAATTCAAATGGTATATGATCATGTATTACATCCAAGTAACTAATTAAAATAATGACACTGAATTGCAAGAATGTAAGTGTATCACCGAAATCTGATGACAAACTTTTAGTTAAACAATATTAATACAAAAATCCTAGCAAATACATCCTAGCTTCCTACCAACCTAAAAAAACTATATATATTTAAGAAGCCATATTTAGGCTCATCTAATGCTACTCCCATCAGAAATTGAATCCAAATTATTAATTCCTGCAGTAAGAGCGATCTTATCAAAGGAGCTGGTAATTGAAAAGGGGCTGAAGGAAGAGGAAGTAGCTAGAATGCTAGGAATTACTCAGGCAGCAGTAAGCAACTACCTAAGGGGTACGCGTGGCGATAATGAATTAATATCAAAACTTATGTCACTAAGTGAAATCATGAGTATGATAAAAGAAATAAGTGATGATTTATCTACTAACAGAGCATACACCGCAAAAACATTATCAAAATTTATCGCACTCTGCAATTATATGCGTTACTCGCTTATCATATGTGATGCTCATCATAGCCTTGAAAGAAATATTGATGAAAAAGTATGTGAACAATGCAAAGTTACCTTGACTGGAGCCCAACAGTAATTAGGTAAATAAAACTAGATTTCTATTTGTTCTATTGTGTACGGGCCATATTCAATACAATAGAAATTACTTCTGATCCTTTCAGTGTTCCTATCGATCCTTTATTTCCCCATGATTCCGTAAACCGTTGACTTCCATCACTTTTGATACCATTGCCTGATACCAACAATGGAATTGGATCATCCGTATGTGACTTTCTTATACAAGGAGTAGAGTGATCCCCTGAAATAACCACTATATGTTGTTTGGTTACGCATTTCAAAAACACACCAAAGAAATTTTCATCTATTAATTCAATATTAGATTTTTTACCCAATGCGTCGCCATCGTGTCCATATTCATCAGGTCCTTTTATGTGAACATATACAAGGTTGTACGAGTTAAGAATTTCCGCAACCTCTTTTCCTTTTTGTTCATAATCATCAATTTTTTGTGAACGAAATATTTCCATCGCAAGTATTTTAGCTATACCAATTTCTACAGGCATATCTACTAGACAGGAAGTAGAAATTCCATACTTCTCATTAATTGGCTGAAGGGAGGGAACAGCATTGCCAGCGTCACGCAACAATATTACGCTCATTGGTTTCTTATTATTTGAAATCCGATTTAGATTTACTGGATGCTTCTTTAATAAAGTAATAGACTTACTAGTAAATTCATTGACAATTTTTGCTGACAAGATCGATGATTCAGAATTGTCTTCTGATTGAGACTCCTGAACAACCATAGCTTCAACATCAGTATTGGCAACACCTATACCATTTAATTTACCATATGCAGGATCTGTATTAGTTATTTTATCAGAGAGATATTTTTTGTTATGTCTAAATTTAATAATTACACGGTGAGAGATAGTAGGTGTTATTTTAACTGAAACGTCTGGATCATCAAATTTAACATTGTCTTCCAAAAATGCACAGATGCTGTTTGCTTCCTGCTTGAGTATATCACGACCCGCGCGCCTATCGATTATTCTATTACTATCTAAAGTTGCTTACCTCTTAAGGCAAGATCCCCGTCGCAAAAATCGACCCCGCAGCCAATTATTTCTATTATGCCCCTTCCGGCATATTTTTTTCCCTGAAAATCATAACCGAGCATATTGAATACAGCGATATCTGATTGAGGAGAGATACCCTTCTTTACACTTATCACTTGACCCATTTTCCCTTTTGTTGCCAGTGAATCAATATTTGGGGTTTTAGCGGCCTCCAGCGCAGTCTGACCATTCAAGCTTGGATTTGGAAGATCACCTACTCCATCAAGCAGAACGTACAATATTCTTAAATCTTGATTATCAGACAATGTTGAAACTGATAAATAACCATGATTTATCTGTAATGTCAAAACATATAGAACGTCTTCTTTCGAAATTTGTTATACAAAGAATTAAAAAGTACTAGTGGATTACGTGAAGACAAATTGAGAATAATGGCCGTTGGAAGTAGAATTTTTGTAACAAGCTTTCAACTTGCCGGTGTTGAAGGTATTAAGGTAGAGTCGGCCTCAGAAGCTCTTGAACATATCAATAGTTTAGATAACGTTAGCGATGTAGGACTTGTTCTTATAAGTGAAGACATTGGGAAGGATATTCGAACTCAACTCACGAATATCAGAGCCAATCGTCCAATTCCATTAATTTTCGAATTACCTGCACCTGGTAGCACTAAGGAAAATGTGGATTATAGGGCCTTACTAAAGCAGATCTTAGGAGTATGAATCGGTTTTCGATATTCAATTATAATGTAATGTAAAAAACAACTGTGAATGTCATCTATGATAAATATCTCATTTTGACGTGATACATATCAATATCAGATTAATCCAAGCACAAACGTATAACCTATATTTCGAATAAAATAACGGTACCAATTGATATCCTTAGCTCTACTTGGCATTATACTAGCAATCAATTTTGGCATCCTAGCTTGTTGGATGTATTTTCTTGTTTTTATTTCATGGTCAATTTCAAAGTCTCCAAAATTAGAATGGACAGCCAGATATCGAATAAAATCAAAACCAAAAGTAAGCATAATTGTTCCGGCAAGGAATGAAGAAGAAACTATATTAATATGTCTACAGTCCTTATTATCGCAAGATTACGACAACTATGAAGTAATCGCTATCGATGATTCATCTACAGATGAGACCCCATCAATTATTTCAGAATTATCTGAAAAAAATCATCGACTGATAGCAGTAAAGGCTCCTTCTAGACCGGAAGAGTGGATTGGAAAGAATTGGGCATGCTTTCAAGGGTACCAAAAATCATCTGGAGAAATTCTTTTGTTTACTGATGCTGATACTGTGCACAAAACTGATTCATTGTCATCCGCAGTTAATACAATGATACATGGTCAGCTTGATGCACTTACGCTGGTCCCTAAGCTCATATGCTACGACTTAATTACAAAATGCACATTACCTATATTGTCTATTTTTCTGCATTCAAGATATTCGCCTCTTCGTGTAAATAATCCAAAGAACAAGATTGGATATTTTTTCGGTAGTTTTTATATTATATCTAAAAAAAATTATGAAAAAATTGGTACACATGAAAAAGTCCGTCAAGAGTTAGTTGAGGATGGAGCACTAGGACGTAGAGTAAAAGAACAAAAAATGAAATTAAGATTGGTCAGAGGTGAAAATTACGTGGAGGCGTTATGGGCACGGGATCCGAGTTCATTATGGCATGCATTGCGCCGAATAATTATCCCATTACATTTACAAAAGAAAAAATCCGCAATGATGGTTACAGCTGTTATCTTTTTTATTCTGCTAGAGCCATTTCTAATTTTACCCTTTACTTTACTTTATTTTGGTGATTTTTTACTAGAAGGTGTTCTGCTAACTATCAATTTAGTAACAATTTTTCTTTTGCTTACCTGCAGTGTGGTACAATCTCATTTCGGTCTTTTACAAAAATCGATTTATGGTCTTGGTTTTGTCCTAGGATGTACTGTAATAACTCTTTGTTTCTTATTATCTGCTTTCAATTCAAAAGGAAATAAAGTAGTAAAGTGGCGAGATAGAAGTTACTTTGTCGATACAAAACAGCATCCATTTCATCTATGAAACTAATGCGACATGGTCGGAATAATTCGGCTGTGACTCGCATGAGTCTTGAATTTTTTGTTTGCAATTTAATATAACTGTCATTAAACTACGTAATTAAAGCAATAGTATAGGCCTTGAAACAAATTATTAATAATAAAGCTTCTCAATAATAATAAGACATTGAAATCTCAGATGGATGGAATAGATCTGTCGACAACGAATGAAATCGCACAGAGAATACAGAATTTGCCTATTACAAAGGGAGAAATTTTTGAACTTATTAAGAAATATGACACAAAATCACTTAGTACCATAGCAAAAATAAGTAGGGACACTTGTAAAAACGGTCCAATCACGTATTCCAGAAAGGTATTCATAAACTTGATCAACCTCTGCAGAGATACCTGTTCTTACTGTACTTATAAAAAAGAATTATCGGACCTTGATTTATCGATTCTTACAAAAGATCAAGCATTACACATAGCAAGGTTAGGTAAACGTCTAAAATGTACTGAGGCCTTAATTGTTACTGGTGAAAGGCCCGAACAAAAATATCCGGAATTTAAGGAATGGTTGAAAAAATACGATTGTTCATCTACGACTGAATATATAGAACAAATAAGTAATTTGATTTTAGAAGAAACAGGACTGTTACCACATACCAATGCAGGAACTTTGAATTATGATGAGCTATCGGTACTCAAAAAATCTAATGTAAGTCTTGGATGTATGTTAGAGACAGCTAGTGATAGACTTTCTGGCAAAAATATGCCACATGAATTTGCCCCTAGCAAAAATCCAAAAGCCAGAATTAGAGTTCTCGAAAACGCAGGTAAATTAAAAATCCCTATCACAACAGGGTTACTTATAGGTATTGGGGAAACGTTAGAAGAAATAATTGATTCATTGATTGTTATAAGGGAAATCAATCAAAAATATGGAAACATTCAAGAAATTATAATGCAGAACCATGTGCCCAAATCTAATACTAAAATGAGGAACTTTTTACCACCATCACATGATTTATTTTTGCTCACGATTTCTTTAGCAAGGATCATTATGCCACATATGAACATTCAGGTTCCACCCAATCTTAGTCCTAATCTTTATTTCACCTACATTAATGCTGGAATTAATGACTGGGGTGGCATATCTCCCTTAACAATTGATTTCGTAAATCCTGAATCTCCGTGGCCTGATATTAAAGATGTTAAACACGCTACTGAAAAGGCAGGTTATAGATTTAGAGGAAGACTTGCAATTTATCCGGAATTTCTTTTGAGCAAAAGGGACTTCATCCCAAAGAATCTCTGGAATTATATTACCCCTCTATCTGACAGTAGTGGATTGGTCAAGGAGGAATTAACTTGATGCTTGAATCTATGTTGAAGGAAATTGATCCAATTGTTTCAGACGTATTAAGCCAATCACTGGATTCTAAAAATATTTCTACAAAACAAGCTGTTGAATTGTTCGACACAAAAGGGACCGAAATGATCATGACTGCGATGGTGGCTGATTTGTTAAGGAGAAGAAGCGTTGGAGACAAGGTAACTTATGTTATTAATAGGAATATCAATTTCACTAATGTTTGTATCAAAAGATGTGGTTTTTGTGCATACAGCCGAGATTTTAGAAATGAGGAGAGTTATTTTCTCCCAATATCAGAAGTTGTGAGAAGATCGAAAGAGGCATGGCAATTAGGGGCAACTGAAATTTGTATTCAGGCAGGATTACCACCAAGGATGGATGGTTTCTTATATGTTGATATATGTAAGGCAATAAAAAAAGAGTTACCAAATATACATATTCATGCTTTTTCTCCTGAAGAAATTTTGTATGGTTCTTGTAGATCAGGACTATCTGTTAGAGAATACTTGAGTATGTTAAAAGAATCGGGACTGGGAAGTTTGCCTGGAACGGCAGCAGAGATTCTTGATCAGGATCTGCGGGACCTGATCTCTCCTGGTAGAATTTCAGTAGCTGATTGGATCAATGTGATAACATCAGCGCATAAACTGAAAATTCCTACGACATCAACTATTATGTATGGTCATATAGAAACATCGGAAAATAAGGCCAAACATTTAGAATCGATAAGATCCATTCAAAAGCAGACAAATGGGTTTACAGAATTTGTGCCGTTGAGCTTTGTTCACAAAGAAGCTCCGATGTATCATAATAATCTTGTTAAGGGAATTTCACCAGGCCCGACAGGTCACGAGGTAATAAAGATGCATGCAATTTCAAGGATCATGCTCAACAACTTCATAAATAACATTCAAGTTTCATGGGTTAAGGAGGGTGCTAAAATGTCTCAAATACTTCTTGAAGCGGGAGTAAATGATTTTGGTGGCACATTAATAAATGAAAGCATTTCCACCTCTGCAGGGTCGGGCTTTGGACAAATAATGAAACCAAAGGAAATAAGATCAATAATAGCGTCTGCGGGGAGGGTACCTGCACAGAGAAACTCGGTTTACGGGATCATAAAAGTTTTTGACGGAAAAGACAATGAAGATGAATCTTTGTTAGACACGGCAGAAACATCACAATTCGGATCTTATCATGAATTAATTAAACTCGACAAATTCAGATACAACCATACAAAATGAAGATATAATTGCCTTGACCAGCTCTGAGCTTGAGCTAAATATCATATCTCCTTCCCCGTTGATCGACAAACCACTCATTTATGTACGCTTGGCTGTTGTCGCACTTTTCTTTATGGAGTGATGGTCTATAAAATTATATTCAAATCTCTTTATAGTAACAAATTGATAATTCAAAAAAGTTGAACTATATCAGTTTAGGTAGCAATGAAAATTATTTTTTCACCTTTAGATTCATACAAGAATTTCATTACATTTAAGAATCTCAAGCATTCACAATAGGAGCAATTGGTAAACCTTGGAATTTTGATTTCTGGTAGAGGCAGCAATATGGAATCAATTCTAAATTATCTTAAAGAAGGTGAGGTAACTGACCTATGTCCTAAAATAGTAATTTCCAGTAAAACAGAAGCAGAAGGTCTTAAAAAAGCTTCAAAATTTGGAATTCCTACAACCATAGTTTCAAATAATTTAAAAGGATGGGATTACGATAAGGAAATAGTAAACACATTACAAAAATATGATGTAAATCCTAATAATGGGCTTGTATGTTTGGCTGGTTATATGCGTCTCTTAAGTCGAGAATTTGTAAGAAAATACAAGATGAGGATCATGAATATACATCCATCACTTCTTCCTTCATTTCCTGGGCTTAATTCCCAAAAAAAAGCGTTGGATTATGGAGTAAAAGTAACGGGATGTACTGTTCATTTTGTTGATGAAGGATTAGATTCTGGACCAATTATTGCACAAAGACAAGTGGCAGTATTAGAGAATGATACATGTGAAACACTATCAGACAGGATACTTGAACAGGAGCACATTTTATATCCTTCTTGTGTAAAGCTTTTTTCTGAAAAAAGGTTACTTGTTGAAGGTAGAAAGGTAATCGTTACTTAACAGTGATTAAAAAAATGGAATGGAAAATACAGTAAAGCAAAAAAATGACGTTGTGAATTTTTAGAATATTTGAGCAAGTTAATAGATGGAGTCCTAGTCTCTCAACAAATAAAAGAAACTATCAGAAGTGAGGTGTCAGGTCTAATTAATAAAGGAATTCGACCATGTTTAGCTACTATTTTAGTCGGCGATAATCAAGCATCTGTTACATATGTTAAGAATAAACAAACCGCGGCAAATAATGTTGGAATATTAACAAGAGATTTCAAGCTACCAGAAACCATAAAGCAAGATGAGCTACTCAGTACCATAAATGAATTAAATAAAGATGAAAATGTTCATGGAATACTTGTCCAACTTCCATTACCACATCATATTGAAACATCAATCACTAATATGGTAAACTACGAGAAAGATGTTGATGGTTTAACTTCTTATAATTTAGGCTTTCTCTTTGAAGGGACTCCAAAACTTATTCCATGTACTCCTTTAGGGATTCTGGAATTACTAGATTTTTATAACATTGATGTTAAAGGCATGGATGTGGCAATCATAAATAGAAGTAATTTGGTTGGAAAGCCTTTGGGCATTTTACTAATGTATCGTGATGCTACTGTAACGTTTTTCCATTCAAAATCAAAAAATTTGGAAGATAAATTAAGAAACTTTGATTGTATCATTACGGCGGTTGGTAATCGACAAAAATTTACTCTCACAAGCAAAATGATCAAAGAGGGGGCTGTAATTTTTGATGTAGGAATATCCAGAACGAATGGAAAAATTCAAGGTGATGTCGATTTTCGATCTGTGTCAGAAAAAGCATCTTACATAACGCCTGTTCCTGGCGGAGTAGGACCGATGACAGTTACAATGCTATTAAAAAATACGGTGCTAGCTGCAAGTCTCAAAAATAAAATTAGGAATAATTAGGACAATGAAATTAAGCAATCAAGAGCAAAAATCAATTTTAAGAAAAGAGATTCTTCACAAGAGAAATGCTTTGAATCAATTTGAAATATCTGCCAAAAGTAAATTAATTCAAATGAATGTCATTAAGACTTATGAATTTATTGAATCCAAAACTATTGGGCTTTATCTTCCCACCGGGTCAGAAGTCGAAACATGGGAGATAATTAATCATGCTCTGAATTCAGGAAGGAAATTGCTGTTACCACGGATCGTAATTAATGATATTCGATATTATATTGTTGAACAAAAGGACTTTGATAATGATTCGTTTGACATGAATAGATTTGGAATTAAAGAACCAAAGAAAATAAATGGGAATGTAGATTTCATAGACCTGTTGATTGTTCCCGGAATTGCATTTGATTCCTATGGATACAGAATTGGATATGGTTTTGGTTATTATGATAAATATCTGACTAATAAAAAATATTCAAAATGTTTTGGTCTTGCATATGATTTTCAATTTATAAAAAATCGTATCCCAACTTTTGCCTATGATCGAAAAATAGATTCTTTAGTCACTGAAAGTGGAACTCGTATATTTAATACCCCTTAATGCGATGTCCCTTCTATAGTATTCTTCATTTTCTCCCCAATGTATTTGAGATACAACAGAATAGCACTTATTTTTAGCTCCTTCAAGGGTATCATCCAATGAGGTAACTGATAAGACTCTACCGCCATTGGTAAGTATTTCTCGCATTGAATTTTTTTTAGTCCCTGAGTGAAATACATGTGTGTCGTGACCAAATCTCGAATTTAACCCATGAATTACTTTTCCGGTTTGATACTTTCCAGGATACCCTCTTGAAGCCATAACTATACAAACTGAATGTTTATCCTTCCATTTAATAGTCGGCATAGATTCAAGCTTTTCATCCATGGCTGCTTCCAAATATTGTAATAGGTTAGAATCCATCCTTGACAATATAGATTGACATTCTGGGTCTCCCATTCTTACGTTAAATTCTAGTACATATGGTTCATTTGAACCACGTTCTATCATGAGGCCCGCATAAAGAAAGCCTTTGAAATTAATTCCGAGATTATTTAGCCCCTTTATTGTTGGTTGGATTATTCTCTCCATTATCTTGTTTTCAAGACTCTGTGTGATTAGAGGTGTAGGAGAATAGCTCCCCATTCCCCCAGTATTAGGTCCTTTATCCCCATCCAAAATATTCTTGTGATCCTGGCTTGATGCTAATGGAAGAATAAATCTTCCATCACATATAGCAATGAAAGAAGCCTCATCGCCATAAATTCTTTCTTCTAACACAATCTTATTGCTGGAATTTCTAAATTCATTATCAATAAAGATCTTTTTTATGGCTTCAGTTGCTGACTTATCGTTATCGCAGACGAATACGCCCTTACCTGCTGCAAGTCCATCAACCTTGACAACTACATTTTTTGAGGATGATTGGACGTGTTTTATTGCAGAACTGGCGTCTGAAAAGATTGAAAAAGGAGCTGTTTGAATTCCGGTGTTCTGCATGAAAAGTTTTGCGAACACTTTGCTTGATTCTAATCTAGAAGCGTTTCTATTAGGGCCAAATATCGACAATTGACTTCCTTCAAATAAATCAACAATGCCCAATGCGAGAGGCTTTTCAGGTCCTACTATTGTAAAAGAATTGTACTTCTTTGCAAATTCAAGAAGTTTCATTAAATCATTAGAATCTATTTCGATGTTATTTCCCGTACCCCCATTACCTGGTGCAAAATATACTTTTTTCTTTGTGTCATTTGACAGCTTCCATCCTATAGAATGTTCTCTTCCTCCAGAACCTATGATTAAGATACTGTCATATCGTTTCAATTTGTCTCATGAATTTAGAATTCGACATACATATCCGAATGAACCTAATCGCCAATTTCATTTCGAATTATTAGGTAATTATCATTAATCACCGATTTTAGAAAATCATAATATTCCAAATCAGAAAAGCAAATAGTGTCAACCGTTGAATTTATTTTTTGTTTTGCAAAATTTAGGTGATAACACATTCCCTTGCCAGAAAGCGTTCTAAAGTAGTAATCGTTACATGAGCAATAACCCAAGTCTAAATCAATCCAATATTCATAATGCTTTCCAACAATAGTCCAAATGTTTTTTTTACTTGGCTCAAACAAATGACACTTTAGCGATGGAAATATAGGTAATGGGCACCTCTTACCTGATTAACTGTCATGAAGCTCGCTTTATATATATGATTTCGCCCGAATTGATTGATTCTAAAATAATAGGATCCTCAACGCAATGGCCTATATGATTCATGTTGATTCCTTTAATATCTTTTAATACGATGCAAATGGAACCATTAGATATCATTAATCCAAGATCTCCCCTCTTAAACACTGATTTCTGTTTTTCTGCACCTAAATTTAGTCCTGTTTCTACATATCCTATATTACCGTTTAAAAAATGCAATCTTCCAGAAATAGGCATTTTTTTGATTATGTTTGAAAAGGTTATTGGGGACAGATGACGAACTAGTTCTAACACGATTTTACCCCTGCCAACTGTCTCGAACAGAACATGAATTCTTGAGACAGAATTTGGATTGCTCCAGATCATTTCTACTTCTAAATTACTTTCAATAAGACTATTAACTTGTTCATTTATTACAAACATTTAATTATATATTCACTTTTTTTGGTTTTATTCTTGGTTTTAAGACGTTCTACCTCTGAAAAAAATAAGGAAAAAAAACCGTCAAAAGTAAAAAAACAGTCAAAAGTAAAAAGAAATACAGTAACAAAGATTAAGAATACTCAAGAAAAGGAAAAGAAAAGCAAGAAAACCAATATTGAGAAACAGGAAACTATTGAAGAGTCAAAAAGTGGCAGGCCAAAAGACGAAGTTGTAGTTTATCCAGAGATGGATTTTGAATCCAGGGAGATAACTCCTCAAGACAGTCAAGTTTTGATAGGACCTCCGACATTGACTCGTTTTGAACGTGCGAGAATAATAGGTGCAAGATCACTGCAACTTTCTCTAGGTGCACCAGCTTTAGTGGATTCATCAATCAAGTTTAACGATACTATATCAGTCGCTGTAGCAGAGCTGAATTCTAAAGTCTTGCCTATTTCAATAAGAAGAATACTTCCTAATGGGCTATACCAAGATATTCCTATAGATTGGTTAAAGTAGGTAGATTAACTAATCTTACAGATATTCCGACAAGAGATTCGTTATTAATAAATGGATAGTCTAATTCTTCATGGCGCACGGTTGCTACCTGCTATTCAATCAAGTTAGGAAAATTTAAATTTCGATATTTTACAACTCTATGAGGGTCAAAATTCCTACTATTTATGGTAATCACATAGGCCTTAATGCGATGATAATTTTAGAAGATGGTTCAACGTATCGTGGTACGGGTTTTGGCTATCCAAAAACACTAGGCGGCGAATTTGTTTTTAATACAGGCATGGTTGGCTATACTGAAACATTAACTGATCCATCGTATAGAGGACAAGTATTATGTATGACTTATCCACTCGTTGGAAACTATGGAGTGCCGAGCAGATCTATTCGTGATGGTTACGGATTACCAAAATATTTTGAATCTGACAAGATTCAAGTTTCGGGATTAGTAGTTCACGAACTTTCTAACGTAGCGAATCATAGAGAATGCCACAAAACACTGGATCAATGGCTGTACGATGAGAGGATACCAGGAATAAGTGGGGTGGACACACGTGATCTAACCAAGAAAATCAGAATAAAGGGAGTGATGAAAGGTGCACTTTCAGTCTCTGAAAATCAAATTAACACAAAGGGTCTATTGGATACTATTAAGAAGACCAGATATGATGGATTTAACTTTATGCCCCAGGTATCCGTTGAGAAAACAATCGAATATGGAGATCCTTCCTTAGACCCGATAGTATTAATTGATACTGGCACAAAATATAACATTATTCGTAATATTTTACGAATGGGTTTCAGGGTTATTCGAGTTCCGTGGGATATTCCCTTTAATAAGATTATTGCATATAAGCCAAAAGGTATTATAATAAGTAACGGTCCTGGAGATCCCAAAATGTGCAATAGTACAATAGAGACAGTTGTTAAATTATTTGCTTCATCATTACCGATCTTAGGAATATGTTTGGGGAACCAAATTATAGCACTTGCTGCAGGAGGTGATACATACAAGCTAAAATTTGGACACAGAGGCCAAAATAAAGGCTGTACTGAAGTCGACACCAATCAAACATTTATTACAAGCCAAAATCATGGATATGGAGTCAAATCAGATACACTCGATAAAACTGGATTTAAAGCTTGGTACATTAACTCTGATGATAATACTATTGAAGGTATCAAACATGAATCAAAACCTGTAATTGCAGTACAGTTTCATCCTGAAGCATCTCCTGGTCCTTATGATTGCGTGCACATATTCGAAAGTTTTAAAGATCTTGTTTTACAGAATGGATCAAAGGAAAAGTCTATTCAAATTGACAAAGTTAATGGAGGTGGGAAAATTTTCCAAAGAATGAAATCATAAAGAAAACAATCGTGTTGGGAAGCGGAGCAATAAAAATCGGAGAAGCGGGCGAATGTCAGAAATTCTGACCGCCAATTTGACTACTCCGGTTCACAATGCCTCAAAGCTTTAGCCGAAGAAGGAATTAAGACCATACTGGTAAACCCTAATATAGCAACGATCCAAACAGATACGAGATTCGCAAATAAGGTATATTTGTTACCAGTAAATGGATATTATATAAAACAAATAATAGAAAAAGAACTTCCTGATTCAATAATGTTAGGTTTTGGTGGACAAACCGCATTAAATTGTGGAGTATCTTTACACGATGAAGGAATTCTAGACAAATACAAAATACATGTACTGGGTACACCGATAAATAGCATAAAGATTACAGAAGACAGAGAACAATTTAAAACCTCTATGATAAAGAGTAACGTTCCAGTGCTAGAGAGTTCTCCTGCATATAATATAAGAGAAGCTCTGGATGTTGCAAGAAAAATAGGATACCCAGTGATAATCAGGGTTGCATACACACTTGGTGGCAAGGGAGGAGGTGTTGCACATAATGAATATGAACTTCAAGAGATTGTACAACGCGGACTGTCCTTAAGTTTGGTAAATCAGGTTCTAATTGAACAATACATCGGAAGTTGGAAACAAATTGAATATGAGATGATGAGGGACTGTACAGGTAACAGTATTGCAATTTGCAATATGGAAAATGTTTTAGGAATGAGAGTCCACACAGGCGACAATATTGTTATTGCTCCTTCACAGACGATCAACAACCAAGAATATCACAGACTACGATCTGCTGCTATTAGAGCAATTGAATATTGCGGTATCATAGGAGAATGCAATATTCAATTTGGTTTAGATCCATTAAGTGAATCTTATTGCGCAATAGAAATAAACGCCAGACTTTCTAGATCATCGGCACTAGCTAGCAAAGCAACAGGATATCCATTGGCGTATATGGCTGCAAAAATGGCTCTGGGTTACTCTCTCACAGAACTAATTAATAGTATAACTAAGGCTACCACAGCTTGCTTTGAACCTTCACTTGATTATGTAGTTCTAAAGATGCCCAGATGGGATTTCAGAAAATTTGAATTAGTTAATAGAAGGATTGGTACTAGTATGAAATCAGTAGGGGAAGTAATGGCAATTGGCAGAACATTTGAAGAAGTCTTACAAAAAGCAATTAGAATGACTGATGCCGGAAAAATGGGTTTAGTTGGTAATGACGAAGATGTAAACGAAGAACTAGAATTAGTTGAGCAAAAATTATTGTATCCAAGTGATGAAATTTTATTTGATGTTGTTAAGGCAATAAGATTGGGAATTCCTATATCTAGAATAAATAAACTATCAACTATAGATTCATGGTTCTTAATTAAAATCAAAAATATCTTGGATTTATATGATAAATTACATGAGGTCGATGTATCTGATATTTCTGAGAATTTAATGCGAGATGCAAAAAAGTACGGATTTTCAGATTTACAAATTGGGAAGTGTTTAAATTTGAAGGAGATAAGCACAAGAAAATTGAGGCAAAAATTTGGCATCAATCCAGTGGTAAAACAAATTGATACACTAGCTGCAGAATGGCCTGCAAAAACAAATTATCTTTATTTAACTTATGGAGGAGACAAAGATGATATTGTTTTTAGAAAAGAGAAAAATTCTGTAATGGTCCTTGGTGCAGGACCTTACAGAATAGGGAGTAGTGTAGAATTCGACTGGGGTACAGTCAATATGGTTTGGGGTCTAAAAAATAATGGCATAAAATCTGTTTCAGTTATTAACTGCAATCCTGAAACAGTATCTACTGATTACGATATATCCGATAGACTATATTTTGAGGAATTATCATTAGAACGAATTCTAGATATATATGAAAAGGAAAACCCAAAGGGAATTGTTACATGTGTTGGAGGACAGACAGCAAATAATCTTGTTCCTAAATTAGGTCAACTAAATGTACGTATCATCGGTACTGACAGTATCCATACCGATATGGCTGAAGACAGAGAAAAGTTCAGTCGATTACTCGATTCGTTGAAAATAAGACAACCTCCCTGGAATAAATTTACGAATTTAAGCGGAGCCAAAATTTTTTCTCAAAACGTAGGGTTCCCTGTTTTAGTAAGGCCTTCATATGTGTTAAGTGGTGCGGCTATGAAAGTAATTTGGAACGAAGAACAGTTAGAACGGTATATTAACGAGGCTGCGCAAGTTAGCCCAGAATATCCAATTGTGATTAGCAAATTCTTTCAGGATTCAGCCGAGGTTGAAGTAGATGCAGTATGCAACGGAAAGGATGTCATTATAGGTGCGTTAATTGAGCACATTGATTATGCAGGTATTCATTCAGGAGATGCCATGATGTGTATACCACCATGGAGATTGAACAGACAAACAATGAATACAATAGTAGATTACTCATATATGATAGCACGGAAGTTGGAGGTAAAAGGTCCGCTTAATATTCAGTACTTGGTCAAGGATGAGGAAGTATATGTGATAGAGGCAAATGTCAGAGCATCAAGAACCATGCCTTTTGTCTCAAAAATAGTTGGAATTAATTTGATTTCGTTAGCGTCTAAAGCCATTATTAACGGTAAATTACCAGAAGGCCTTAATGAACCATGGTTAAAAATTAGTGGCTTTGGAATAAAAGTCCCGCAGTTTTCATTTATGCAATTAGAGGGTTCGGACATAGTCTTAGGAGTTGAAATGCAATCAACAGGTGAAGTTGCATGTCATGGAAACAGTTTTTACGATGCGTTGTCAAAAGCTTATGAAGCAGCTGGATATAATTTACCACTTTCAGGATCGTCCTTAATAACTATAGGAGGGCAAAAAAACAAAGAAAAAATGCTTTCGCCGATTTCACTCATAAATTCTATGAAATTTAAGATTTTAGCAACTGAACACACGGCTGAATTTATTAAAAACAACATCACTAAAAATGTGCAAGAAGTTCACAAGATAAGCGAACCAGTAAGAAAACCAAATATCTCAGATCTCCTTTATGACAAGAAAATAGATTTCATAATAAATATTCCTTCAACGTCTACAATTGAAAAGTACGTTGGAATGCTGGATGATGAGTATCAAATCAGAAGAAAAGCTGTTGAAATGGGTATTCCTGTTCTTACCACAGTAGAATCTGCAATTTCATTCATACATTGTCTGGACTGGAGAAATAAAAATAAACCATCAATCAACCCATTGTCCAAATATCATATTAATTAAAGTCGGTAGTTAAAACATCGCTTAGAATATTTTCATTTCCAATTATGGTTCCATCTATTGATACAATCAAACACTTATCTATAAAATCCTTTCTCAATATTTTTTTCAAAATGGGTGAATTTGCTTTCTTGTTTTTTAATTTACTGTTACTATAAATATATTTATTAAATGAAGGTAACAATACAAGATCTAACAGTCCTTTTGTACTCGGAAAAATAGCTTCTTTTTTTACCTTTAAAAAAATCCAGATTTTTTGTCCATTCAAGACGCTATTTTCTCTGAAAAATGTTGGATGCATGTGTCCCATAATAATTTTATTAATATTAGACCTGAGCTCTGATGGAAACGTATGTCCATGTGTTAAGAGAATGTCATCCAATACCATTCCTTTAACACCAATGAGATGTATATTTTCTGGAGTAATCAATCCTATCCCTGAATCATGATTTCCGGGAATTAAATACACTTCACAGATTTTTGACAGTGAATGTAGAAAATTTGGAATAAGATTCCAATCTTCCTTTCCTACTTTATAGATATTGTTTTTTAAGTCACCGAGTAATACAATAGAATTTATTTTTTTTGAAATAACAACATCACTCAATTCTATTTCAATCTCTTTTATGATATTATACCAATCAATGGCAATATCCCTATTTTGCAACCAATAGGTATTACCTATATGTAAGTCACTGATTACCAGTACCCTGTTTATTTTATCATCATTAAAAACATCAATCAATAATGCTGGTTTGTTCTCAACTATGTTGATTTGACTCATTATGTGTTACAAAGTATCATCGTATATTAAAAACATTGGATGTTTTTAAAAATTTGAATAAATTTTTTACTTGGACTAAAATATTGTAAACAACGAATTTAGAAGAGAATATTATCGAATAGATTATTGCCAGAAGAGTTAAGACCACTGATTAGTCATAAATATCATGAAGTGCAACTTGCTGGTAACAACCTTTAAGTACAAAGAAAGTGATGCTTCTGACGAATTATCCCAGTTGTTGGATATGCTCGGTGATAAGGTACCTTCAATTGAGATTACTTCTATTTCAGGTATTATTCTGGCAAATACTCGTCTTGATCCCCTTCAAATAGTGGAAAATTGTAGGGAAATGGTTAGAAATGAACCATGGAGATTCAGATATGTTCTGAGAATTATACCATTAGAAAAAATTTGTAGGACAGAAATAATTGAGATTCATAACGCTGTCAAACAGCTTTGCCCAAAAATAGGTCAACATGAAACATTTATGGTCATGATAGAAAAAAGACATACTAAATTACGTTCTAAAGAAATCATTTCCACTGTGACTAGTGATATAGATAGGAAAGTAAATCTAGATAATCCAAATTGGATAATATTAATCCAAATAGTAGATAGACTAGCTGGGGTTTCAATTCTCAGATCCAATCAAATATTTAGCTCTGTGAAAGAAAAAATATCTTTACAATAAATGGCATTACTTGCATGCTTGATTCTTAATTGGATACTTGTTGTGAAACAAGTGCTGCTTTTTCCGTTAGAATTTTTAAAAATTCCTTTGTATTAAAATTGCTACATGGAATCTCCAATCTTTCACATATTTCAAGCATTTTTTCTTTAGTTGCATTCAAGAGAAAGCTGTTTTCTTTGAAAAACATTTTACGTAAATATTTTATCGAATCAATAATTGGACGTTTCTTTTCAGAAAATAAAATGAAACATCCAGAACCATTATTTTTTATCCCTCCGATATTAATTGCTTTATCGACTTGATTACTACAAACAATTCTCAGTAGAAGTTCCATCTCCAACCTTTTAGCAATTTTAATATTTCTCTTGTTACATTCCAAAATAATCTTTATTACTTCAAAGATATGTCTTTTACCAAAAATATAACTTGGATTAATACCCTGAATCATAACGTCTGGGAACATCTTTCTAAATGTCGCAATTGTTACTCCAATGTCGGCAACAAATAGAGTATCTGTACAGATAATTGCTATAAAAATCGAATCAATTTTATACAATGAGAGGTTATTAATGGCTTCGATCTTTACTTTCATGTCAAGCTAAGTATTGTCAACTACTAAATAGAGTTAACCGCCATGAATTAGATTCGCAATAGTCACAATGTCACCAGATTTGATTTTTTGATCAACGCCGCATATTGATAAATCTACACCATTAATCAAAATCAAAAGATTCTCTTTATCAATAAAATTAGAATTGTGAATGTTTTGATAAAGTATGGAAAATATATTTGATATCATAAGTTCCTTTTCATTAATTATAATATGGTCTTTACCACAAAATTTCTTGATGGAGCCTAATAGCTTTAATGTAATCAATTTCCTACCAGTTACCTAGTGATCATGTCTCGTCAACATCTTGTTCAATTTTCTTATTTTGTTCTTTATTTAGCTTGTTGATATATGAAGCTATATAACCGGCTATCTGATTTCTCAATTCTTTCGAATTAACTTTTGCAATCTCATCTATTATTTTCTTATTTTGTTGAAAATCAACATTAAATTTATCTGGATATCGGTTTAAGAGCTCTGTTGAATGTTTCTTAACTCTGTTCAATATATGACACTATTCAAGAAGGCTATTTTATACCTTCCTTATTCAAGTAACTATATTTAGATACTAATCAAGGAATAAAATTGAGTTTTTTTCAAGTGTGTCTATCACGTTCTTGGGAGGTAAGCGAAGAACTTCCGATATGCTTCTTACGACACTCATGAGCGCTGAACTTGGAAGTGTAATAACATTCTTAAAACATGATGGATATCTTACTGGTCCATCGGTTTCAATTAGTAACCTACTTTGATTTGTTAACTTCAGAAGACTTTGTTTTTTCTTTGAATATACTATGGACGGACCGTAGGAAATATACAGGCCCGTAGCAAGAGATTTCTCTAATTGCTGCGGAGTTCCATCAAACCAATGAAGACATACTCTTTTCAGGTTATACGTCGACAAGACATTCAAAATTTGGTCTAGTGAATTTCTAGAATGTATTGAAACGGGTTTATCATATGTTTCTGCAATAGATAACATTTTATTAAATACCTGAACTTGTGATATTTCAGTATTTTTTTGTTGATTGTAGTAAGCAGGATCTAATCCTATTTCACCAATTCCATTAATATTGTGTAGATTTGAGGTAACAATTTCTTCAAACATTGAAATATTTTCGTCTGCGAATTGGGGGTGGATTCCAACAAAATTATAGACAAAACTATGCATGTTCACTTCCTCAAAAAGTTTTACTGCCTTTAATGAAGTCGAATTGTTTACTGTTACAGAACATGCTTTTATTCGCATTCCTTTCAAAGTTATGAGTATTGGCGACAAAAAATTATCATATACAGTATCAGTAAGATGAATATGAGAATCGTATAACATATAGCTCATTTTGGATAATACCCTGACAAAAGATTATCAATTAATCAAGTTACTTAAAATAAAAAATCCTTCAGGTAACTAGCTCTATTCGTCTTTTGTCCTTTGTTAACCAACTTACTCTTACTAATCCAAATATTTCTAAATCGAGTAACGTTTTGTTTAAATCGGCCCCTGTTATTTGAACCCCATCTTTTTCTAAATTACCCAGTAACTCATTATCTGACAAATTTCCTACTTCTTTTATTTTTTCTAACACAGTATTTCTTATAGGATATTTCAAGTGTCTTCACCAAATTTAGAATATACAGTTATGCTTATTTGGTTTATTTGCATATTATAAATACTCTTCTAAATAATTTGAACTGCTGAAATCATGATTGGACATTCATAATCTGGTGTTTATAGATAGGATTGTATGGAAATTAAAGTTATATGATAAAAGTACAAAAATATTGATATCTGTATTTTAGTAAGCATCAAAATATTGATTTTTGTAATTAATGAAAGAAAGTTACAATGCGTTGATGGAATTTGAATTCTATGGTACTAAGACTTGATAGGAATATCAATATGGAAAAGATAATCATCTTGCTAACCTGTGAAAAATATGATTGTTTTCATAATTGAGTTAATTATCAAGTGACTTGAGAGTAAATACATATCTTGATCCTTCAAATTCGGTTATCCCTTGTCTTTCCCAATTTACTTCATAATTGTGTGTAATTTGCTTTCCAATTATGCTTATTTTTTTGGGAAGATCAGCAAAAAGAGATTCCACTTTTTCTAAATTCTTTGTCATTAAAAGTGACCTTCGCCTCTTCATCAGATATTTAACTGCAACATTTTTGTGGAGATATCCGAATTCCTGAATTTTTTCCCTTCCGTTATCTATAATAAATTCACGCTTAGTCAATGCTGACAATATTTTGATTTACTTAAAAAGACTAATTGTCAACTCCATTAGAACAATATACGTTAATTTGATCTCATATTAATTATTCATGCATGTCAAAACATGAGTTCTAACATTTTGTAAGTTTTAGTACATATAGTATGATTTTAGGTATTGAAGAAAGGTTTATTACTTTTATAGCATATATTAAATGTATGTATTCTCAAACTTTTTCCGTACCACATGCAGTGAAACAAATAATCAGTTCTAACACGTTATTTTTTCAGGCGTTAAGCTCAGGTATTGCGAACTATACAGCGTTAGCACAAAAAATTAAACCGCAAGTTGAAAAACTAACAAAATCCCAAGTTAATATTAATACCCTTGTAGTAGCTATAAAACGATTTACGGATTCTTTGGATGAAATTGACTATAAATATCACCCAGTTTTCGACAGAGTCAGAATGACTCTCACGGGCAGTATTATTGATATTGACTTCCATGAAACCGATGAGGTTTATCGAGTCTTAGATGAGATATTTGAATTGGGCAGCGGATACAATATGTTCAGGAGTAACAAGCAAATTCGACTGTTTGCTGAAGACATAGAAGAAATTCGAAGTAAGTTCAAATCATCCAACGAAGGTGCTACAGGAGAAATAAAAGATGGGCTTTCTAAAATTACAATTACTGTTCAATCAGATAAAGAAAATACATATGAAGTACTCTCAATTGTTTTTTCCATACTGCACAACAATCGTATTCCTTTGTACAACGCTTTTTTCTCACAAAATGAAATAATTTTGATTTTAAGTATGAATGATGCCGCTAAGGCGTTTGAAGTCATTAGAGAAAAACTATACAGCCCTGAATAGGATTGCTTGCTATTTCCCTTCACAGATTGTGATAATTAAATCCAAAAGAAAATGAGAGTAGTGGAACTGATATTATCTGTAGTACTGAACCGAAACTTTCTCTCCCGGTTTACCCTCTCTTTGCGCTTTAATCTTTTTGACGCCCTCTTCAATATGCCTCATCATTACATGCGCCTCTGATGCATGTTTTGCAGCTTCTTCAGGTGTGGGATATTTTGCGAGATATTCGTGTAGAACTAATGATACAGCTGTATTAACGACAGAGCTGGTGTCAGCACCACTGAAACCATCCGTCATTTCAGCGATTTTGGACAAGTCGACATCTGAACCAAGTGGCTTGTCCTTACTGTGTATCTCCAATATTTTTAGTCTGGCTGATTTATCGGGTAACGGAACTAACAAGATTTTATCAAATCTCCCAGGTCGTAACAATGCAGTATCAATAATATCAGCTCTGTTTGTTGCAGCCAGTACTACTACTCCTGAAAGTGACTGGATACCATCTAGTTCTGTAAGCAATTGTGACACTACTCTTTCTGTAACCATACTATCTCCGCCCATTCCTCTAACTGGGGCTATTGAATCTATTTCATCAAAGAATACAACACATGGAGCCGCCTGTCTTGCTCTTCTAAAAATTTCCCTAATGCCTCGTTCTGATTCTCCTACCCACTTGCTCAGCAGTTCTGGTCCCCTTACACTAATGAAATTGGCTTCAGACTCGGTGGCAACAGCCTTGGCTAAGAGTGTCTTACCAGTTCCTGATAGACCGTGCAACAATAGACCCTTTGGCATAGCATGACCAAGTTTGGTATAGAGTTCTGGAAATCTTAGTGGCCATTCTACAGCTTCCTGTAATTCACGCTTAATACCCTCTAATCCGCCTATCGCAGACCAAGGAATATCTGGTGATTCCAAATATACTTCTCTCATTGCAGAAGGCGTAACCTCCTTTACAGCATTATCAAAGTCAGCTTTAGTGACTATGAGTTTATTTAAGACTTCAGGAGATAGCTTCTCATCTTCCAAATTTAATTCAGGTAACAATCTTCTCAGACATTTCATGGCAGCTTCTTTACAAAGATATTCAAGATCAGCCCCAACAAAACCATGTGTTACGGCAGCAATTCTATCCTGTTCTACATCGGTATCAAGAGGCATATTTCTTGTATGAATCTGCAATATTTCCAGCCTTCCACGCTTATCTGGGACTTTGATCTCAATCTCTCTATCGAACCTTCCTGGTCTTCTAAGAGCTGGGTCTATAGCATTTGGACGATTTGTTGCCGCAATTACAATAACCTTACCTCTTGCCTCAAGTCCATCCATGAGGGATAATAATTGAGAGACGACTCTTCTTTCGACCTCACCAGTAACTTCCTCTCTTTTGGGAGCAATTGAATCTATTTCGTCGATAAATATTATGGAAGGAGCCTTTTCTTTTGCTTCCTTGAAAATTTCTCTTAATCGAGCTTCAGATTCGCCATAAAATTTACTCATAATTTCTGGTCCAGAAATACTTATAAAATGAGCATTACTTTCATTCGCAACCGCTTTTGCAAGAAGGGTTTTTCCTGTTCCAGGAGGCCCATACAATAATACACCTTTAGGGGCTTCAATGCCTAATTTTTCAAAGATTTCAGGGTGTCTCAATGGCAGCTCTATCATTTCTCTAACTTTTTGAATTTCTTCCTTTAGCCCTCCAATGTCTTCGTAGGTTACCTGAGGAACACCTCTAAGGGTTTCACCTTTTTCTGCGATATGAAATATAGTTTTCTGAGTCACCAATACTGCATCTGATGCTGGTGTTACTCCTATTACTTGAAAGGTAAGTCTACCGCCAAAATAAGGGACCATGACATTATCTCCTTTTATCAGTGGTACACTTTCAAGTGCATCAGCAAGGTAACGTTCGTCAATGGGTGGTATAGCCTCCAACGGTGCAACTATTACCTTTTCTGCAGGAACAGCTTTTATCTTTCTCACAATTACGGTGTCTCCAATGGCAACGCCTGCGTTGTTTCGCACAAGGCCATCTACTCTTACAATTCCTTTGCCCTCATCAGAAGGATAAAGTGGTAAACATTTTGCGACAGTTCTTCTTTTTCCTCGAATTTCTATAACGTCGCCCGTAGATGCAGTTAACGAGTCCATTGAATCATAATCGATTCTAGCCACTCCACGACCTACGTCTCGGGTATATGCTTCGAGAACCTTCAGCGAGAGAGTGCTTTGACTCACAATAGCAAGTACTACCATACCTATCTTTATACCTTTGTCGAGGATTACTCACCACAAATCTTGGTAAGCCAAACATCAGATAAAAGTAGTTTAATTTCCAACATTATCCATATTTTGTAAAAAAAACTTGCTCTATGAATCTTATTATTACGACAAAAAATGAGTTGATTGTAGGATTATACTAAATATACAGATTCCAATTTTCACTCTACCAAAAGATTAAAATCATGATGATATTCAATAATTTGATTGGGCTGTATTGGGCAAGAGACCTTTAGTACGTAGAAGGGGAAAAGGAGGGAAACAATTTCAGTCCATTAAAACTGGAAAAATTGTACCCGCCAAATATCCATATTTACAATCATCTGAACAAAAAATTGGTTCAATAGTTGACATTGTTCACGAAAGGGGAAGAGATGCACCCTTGGCTAAAATTCAATTTGATAAAGAATTTAACTATTTGCCTGCTCCTGATGGAATGGAAGTTGGAGAAAAAATCCAAATTGGAAATAATGTTGATTTTAAACCAAATAACATTTTAGCATTAGAATCGATTCCAGACGGTACCCTTATTTGTAATCTAGAGAGGAACATTGGGGATGGTGGAAAGCTTGTAAAGTCAGCTGGATCTTCTGCAGTGGTATTTTCTCATACCTCTCAAGGTGTATCGGTAAAATTACCATCTGGGAAATTCACAACTTTAAATCAAAAATGCAAGGCAATGATAGGAGTTGTTTCTGGTGCAGGAAGAAAAGAAAAACCATTTCTCAAAGCAGGAAATAAGGCCAGATACATGATTGCACATGGCAAGCTTTATCCCAAAGTGAGGGGAATAGCAATGGCTGCAGTTTATCACCCACATGGAGGTGGTCGGCACCAACATGTAGGTCGACAATCATCAGTAGGAAGGACAACCCCGCCTGGAAGAAAAGTAGGAAATATTTCTCCCAGAAAAACAGGTAGAGCCAGAATAAAAGAAAAGAAGCGATAGTCAATTGCATTCAAAAACTTTTTTGTAACGTTATTCATAATGAGAATAAGAAATAATATACTATGGATATGACGGTAAAATTCAGCAAGCTAATTACATTAATGCAGAAGACCCTTCGAAACAATAATCTTGTTAGACCTACTACACTGAAAAACTTACAAATTCAGGAAGACGGTGATCCCTTCAAAATATTGATAGGAACTATATTGTCAGCACGAACTAGGGACGAAATCACTACCAAAGTAATTAAATCGCTCTTTACTGAGTTCAAGAATCCTAATGAGTTATCTAAAGCAAATTTGAATGATTTAAAGAAAGCTATTCAGAAAATAGGATTCTATAACGTAAAGGCTGCTAGAATAAAAGAAGTATCACAAATAATAGTTGAAAAATACAATGGCAAGGTTCCATCCAAATTAGGTGACCTCCTGACATTACCAGGAGTCGGAAGAAAGACTGCAAACTGTGTTCTTGTGTACGGATTCAAAAAACCTGCCATACCAGTAGATGTTCACGTTCATAGAATTTCCAATAGAATTGGAATTGTAAATACCAAAATGCCTGAGGAAACTGAAATTGTCTTAAGAAAATCAATAGAGAGAAAGTATTGGACTCAAGTAAATGAAACTTTTGTTACATTTGGTCAAAATATATGTTTGCCGAAGAATCCAATGTGCAATGTTTGTCACTTGACAAAATTATGCAAATATTACAAAAAAAATACCTAATCTCGTTTTTTTCTAATAATTAGAACCAATACGATTGCTCCAATAGCGATGATCGTTATTAAGGGCATATAGTATAATGGAGATTCAGCAGGATTACCAAAAAGAATATTGAATGACACTGTACCTCCATTTGTATTGTTTGCATCATTTACTTCATCTTTACCATATATTGAAACTGATCCAACAATAAAATCATTTACTGACAGTTTGTCAACTATGATTCTCTTACCATTAGTTATGGTTAAACCCTGATTGTTTGCATGAGCTACGAAAATTGGTTGGTCCCTTGACCATCCGTCTCTATCTTGTTCATATACTTTAATATATCCAGATTCTTTTGTATTAACGGCGGCCCAAAATTTTCCAGTTTTTTCGCTAAACATTGCTAATTCTATGAACTTCTCACTAGGTGGAGGTTCTTGAATCTTTACTACAGTTTTGGCATTTTCTAAATCTAAGTAGGATAAATTGTTTTGAATAGTCAATTGCCAGTTGGTCGGTATAGCTTTTGAGAAATTGTAAATTAATGGATATCTTCTGTAATTATTAGATGCATCATAATCTACAACAAATCGTTCAGAATTCCTTGTTTTTATGACGTCATGAACAGTGCTCTGTCCATTAATTGACATCATTGAATAAATTATTAAAAATACTACCGCAGTTAGTCCAAGTTGTACTGGTCCTATCAAGATTTATTCAACTACAAATGGTTTTTCTGATTTAAGAATTAACTCTGATATTTCTGGGCGCATTAAATGTTTTTCTGGAAT
>VBPR01000151.1 GCA_005877345.1 Nitrososphaerota archaeon | reverse complement strand
TCCATTGAAATACCTGCTCCCACCTCTTTCACTATTATCGGAATATCAAAATTTTCACAAATACCTTTGATCTTTGATAAAACTCCTTTGTATTTTGGTTCTCCTTCTGGTTGAATTAGTTCTTGTAGAGGATTCAAGTGAACAACAAGTGCATTTGCTTCAATCATGTCAATCATATTCTTTATATCCTGAATCTTCAATCCTTTAGAAAGCTGTGCTCCGCCAATATTCGCAACAAGAAATGCATTTGGCGCATTAGATCTTGCTATTGAATATGTTTCCGAAAGTTCGCTGCTCAAAAGTCCAGCCCTCTGACTCCCAAGCCCCATACCTAGACCAAATTTTTCCGCAACAAGGGAAAGTCTTGAATTTATTTTCGTGGCTTCTGGGGTTCCTCCAGTCATAGAATCAATAATAATCGGTACATTGAATTTGTGATTTAGAAATTTTTGGGTAGTATCAATCCCATCGTAATCAATTTCTGGCAAGGCGTTATGAATTAACTTGACATATTCTAAATACGTTGATGATTCTTTTGCTTGAACGTTCCTAGTTAAAGGAATAATTATCCCTTCTTTTTTTCGTTGTTTTATAACATCAATATCTGAAGGAGAGTCAGATTCATCAGGCATTTCCGGTACTGGGCCTTTTTCCCTTTATTACTGTACCTTCTGTTTTCTTGTTTTCTATTATTTTCAAGAGTCTCTCGGGCTTGAACCCATTTACAAAATGTACATCCATTCCAGCAAGTGAAATCTTGAATGCCTCGCGAACTTTTCTTTTCATACCACCTGTTATATCAAAATTAACCTCTGAAAATTTAATTGGTGCTCTATCTTCGATTGTTTGTACTACATCCTTGGCTTGAATATTTTTGTATATTCCATCTACGTTGATTGCAAATATTACCTTTTTAGGTCTTAAGACAGAGGAAATCATAGTCATCAATTCATCACCAGACAATATCGAGTATTTATGATATGTTCTATATACAATGTCCCCATATGTTATAGGTATAATCTTGTCTTTAGTCATAGATGCCAACTGAAAAATTTTCTTCATGAAAGGTTTATTGCCTAAAATAAGTGAAAAGGGTGGAACGCTGTATGGATTCATTTTTAATTTTAACATTGATTTGACCAATATGTGATTTAATGAGATCATTGATTCATGAACGACTGCTATACCTTCTGAAGAATAACGCTCAGGTTTGGAATGCAAATCATACTTTGTTGACCAGTAATGACCAAAAGATCCACCACCATGAACAAGCATGATTGGAACTTTTACAGATAGAAGTGACTTAATTATTCGATCTATCGCTGGCTTGTTGATAGTCATAGGTCTTTCTTTGTGGGTAACAACAGAGCCCCCTAGCTTAATTAGAACAATATCTTGCTGCATTTAGGGTAGGTTTTCTTTAGAAAATTTAAATTTTGATAATTTACCTATACTAACCAAATGCTACCCCCTTATGATCAAATTCAACTAATATCCATTTTCCCGGACCTCTACTAATTCTACTTGATATTTCCTTGCTTGTATCAGTTGGTAAAAGTGCTATGATTGCTCCTCCCCTACCTGCACCTGTCAATTTAGCGCCTAAAGCTCCGTCATCGAGACACCTTTCTATCAATTTTTCGATCATTGGGTGCGATACACCTAGGGCTGACAATAGTTTATGATTTTCTGTAAGCAAATTTCCAAGTTCCACTTCATTGCCTTCAACCATACAATTCATCGCCTTCTTGCAAATTATTTGAGCTTTTGAGGAAAGATCCTTGAAAAAAGTAATTTTTTTTTCCCTAAACTGTTTAACCTGCGATACCACTTTTCCTGTTGAACGCTTTACTCCTGTATTGCCAATTAGCAGTGTAAAGTTCTTTTTTGTTCCTATGTTGCTAAATCCTTTGTCTGGTTCATAATTCACTATTCCCCCAAAAGTAGAGACATAACAATCTACTCCTGAAGAGTTCGTATGTATATTTTTCTCCATAATCTTTGCAGTCTCATAAATCTGGTTCCTGTCGCGCTCTGAAAACAACGAATAAAGCGCGGCAACTGTTGCGACACATGATGCTGCTGATGATCCCAGACCTTCTCCATAAGGAATTTGAGACTGAATATCCAAATTAATTCCAACATTAAGATTATCTTTTTCGGATAAAACATGTTTTACGCACTTATAGATTGGATACAGAAATGACAAACTATTGTGATGGGCCTTTACACGTTCTTCGTTACTTTCTGTTGGTACAGTTAGTGAATTTTCTCCAGATTTGATATTAATACGCAACTTGTCATTAACTTGTGCGTGAACTTGAATCCGTTTATTTATTGCTGCCACAATTGCGGGGTTTTTGTAGACTACAAAATGTTCTCCAAAGAGTATTACCTTTGCAGGGGCTGATGACACAGCTTTACTGTATTGGTTATTCATACAAATAATATTGAAGAATAACCGACTACTGAGTTTTTATCTCCTGCTACGTCTCCACTTGTTGCATATTTCAATAACTTGCCTTTTGTAGCTCCCATTCTTTTTGATATTTGCATTACTGTAGCAATGGCACCATAGCCGCACGCCGTAACATTAAATGAAACCAATATTGAGTAAAATTTTTCTATATCCAGTGAGAGAATTGCAGAAATCAGGAGATTATCTTTTTCATGAGCTTGACTATTTGGTTCGTAATGTGTTAAATCAGAAGAGGCTATCGAAATCAAATTTCTTTTTTTTACTGATTCGAATATCCCGTCGCCAAGTTTTATGCTTGTGTTCTTGCCTTGGTTGATTAAAATTATAGGTACTATTTTGAATTCTTCTCTTATGTATTGAAGAAATGGGAGTTGAACTTCAATACAATGATCTTTGGAGTGCGCTAATTCATCATAGTTAGTCAGTCTACAATTTTGGTATATATCTTGAGCCAATTCTGAATCAATTTCTATTTTTCCTACAGGGGTCTTCCAAGAACCTGTATTCATTATTGCTACATCACTACCCAAGCCGTAATGATTTGGACCGAGTATTATTGCAGATTCAAATTTGGATGATGATAATTGGTAATATCCATTTGCAGCTACTGCTCCAGAGTACATGTAACCAGCATGAGGAGAGACCATTCCGTAAATTCTCTCTTTAATATTAGATGGTGGTAACTTTCCTGGACCAAAATTTGAATCTCTAAATAATGATTCTAGATTCACGTTGAGTTCATTACGGCTTTTTGGATAGAATATTCCGGAGACGGCGGGTTCTCTTACGTATGAATTCAAGATATCTCTTCGACCAATTTGGTCTCAAAGTCATCGATTGATATCTTCATTTCATTATCAGATTTTATCTTTCCCTGTTTCTTCAACACCTCCCTAGTAAGTAACCAATATACAGTCGCAAGTGCCTTTCTTCCTCTATTATTTGCAGGAATGACCAAATCTACATTAGAGGTAACGTTATCGCTATTTGCAATAGCAACAACTGGAACACCGGCCCTTGTTGCTTCCAACACAGCTTGGAAATCGGCCTGAGGATCTGTGACAATAACTACTTGCGGTTCCATGTAACTTGACAAAGACGGATTCGTAAAAGTTCCGGGCATAAAACGCCCTATGATTCCAGAAGCCCCAGTGGCTTCACAAAACTTCTGGACAGGAGTTTTCCCATATTCTCTTGCAGACGTGACTATGATTTTGGAAATATCCGATCTTCCAATAAACTTCGCAGCAACATCAATTCTGGTAAGTGTTTTACTAATATCTAAAATATAAAGGCCTTCTGGATTTGCACGAACAATAAACGGTGACATAAATTTTGTCTTTACAGGAGTGCCTACGCGTATTCCTGTTGAAAGTATCATTTTCTCTAAATTATCACTTTCAATTTCTCCGACTTCCTCTCCAGTCTCGATGTATCCATGACTAGGAGTTTCTTCAGATGCATGATTCTCAGCTTCACTCAGAGAATCGTCAGTGTTTTCTTCTTGGTTTGCACTTGCCATTTTAGTTGAAAGACAAATCAATCATGCCTTTTATTAAATCATACTCTGAAAGTCTTAAAAGTTCGTTCAATTTGGATACTCTCTCGCCTCCAACAACTCCAGTCTTGATCATTTTTGAAGATGTTGATAATGCTATGTGAGATATATGTGCATCAACAGATTCCCCAGATCTGTGCGAAGTTATTATTTTAATATCATTTTTAGTACATTTATCTGCGAAATCCAAAGCATTGTATAAAGTACCTGCTTGATTAACTTTTAAAATTGCAGCATTACAAGCTCCATTTTTGCATGCTTCACTTATCCTTACAGCACTTGTAACGAGCATATCATCACCTGTAACATAACAGTTCTTATTCCTTTTAGTGATTATTGCCATACTTTCAAAATCATCTTCGTTCACAGGATCTTCTGCATAAATTAGATGATAATTTTTAATTAAATCCTCAACAAAATTTATCTGTTCTTCAGTATTCCTTACTAATCCCTGTCTTGAATAATCATACAGTTTCCTTTTAGAATCCCACATTGAGGAACTTGCAAAATCAATACCTAAAGCTATATCCTTCCGAAGCTTTAACCCTGAGTTTTCCACGGCCTGAGCCACAGTGGATACTGCCTCATCGTTATTCAAGTTTGGAGCCCAAGCACCCTCGTCACCCCTTCCATACGTGAATTTCTTGTCTATTTTTTCCAATAGCACTCTAACCTCCTTATGGATATTGAAATTCATCTGTAATGCCTCCATGATATTTTTTGCTCCTAATGGACAAACTAGTACTTCTTGAATATCAGGAGTACCGGGACCTGCATGGGATCCTCCCCCAAGGATATTTCCGAGAGGATAAGGAAATCGATAAGGGCCTTTCTTATTCAGCATTGCAAATAAAGGTACATTCAGGGACGCTGAGGCAGAAGCTGCAGCGGCAATACTCAATCCGTATGTTACAGCCCCACCAATTCGACTAAAATCGTTAGAAGTATCAATCGACTTCAGAATTTCAGAAATAGAAATAGGATTTGAGGCGTCAGCTCCAATAAATTTGTGCATATTCGAAACAAAGGTTTGAAGGGTTAATTCTGGATCATTATCTATAAAACTTGGAACCTCATGACTTCCTACACTAGCACCAGAAGGAGCGCAAGCCCTGCCCAGAAACTTCTTATCTGTTATTACATCTATTTCTATAGACTTTGATCCTCTACTGTTAAAAACTATTCTTCCCTTCAATGATGAAATTACAGGCATATTTCATCAAACTTAATCTATTTCTGATTCAATTTCTGACATACGTCTGCGTAATGCCTCGTAGTAAGGTATTA
>VBPR01000150.1 GCA_005877345.1 Nitrososphaerota archaeon | reverse complement strand
TCACTAATGAGTCTAAATTCTTTTGTATAAAGATGCAACCTTGTGATTTATCCCGGTAGATTCGAATTTACAATTCGACTATAGGTATGACGAGTTACTAAAATAGCGATTGTAGCACCCTTTTCAAAGTAGTGAAAAAGATCTACCATTTAAGTCCTGTTTGGATAATCCAGAGAATGAAAATTATAAGTTTAAGTCATAGAAAAAAAATTTTTATATCATGATGAGGTAGCAAACCATAATGAAGTCGAACGAAGAGAAGGTTCGAACCGAGGCTTCAAATCCCACCCAGTCCATTCATGTATTTAGTGCTAAAGTGAGGATGAGCGTGATGTCAAGTTGCATTTGATAACTAAAGTAAATGCAATGTATTTCCAAGAATGTCGAAATCTTGATAGATTTATCATTTGTTCCTATATAGAATTCAAGTTAGTTCTGTAGTAATCAACTTTTAGTCAGCTGAGAGATTGCGTGATTTACGAATCTAATATCAATCGGCATCTCTAAAATACATCATGCTCTGAATAAACTTTATTGATGTACAATACTTGTGGACAAGTATCATTTAGAATTTAATTTCATCCTTACATCAGGATCTATCATATATGATAACCTAAAATAGAATGTAACTTTAGTGATGCGATATACACTAATATGATTATTGATATTTTGCAATACAATGGATGTAACATACAATTTTTCAAATAGAGTTGTTTTGATCACGGGAGGAACGGGAGCTTTCGGAAGGACGTTGGTAAAAAAATTTATAGATTCTGGTGCAAGAACTATTTCGTCTTATCTTAATGAGAAAGAAGCAGTAAAACTAAAAACGGCAAATCATAAAGTTGAACTGATCAAATTGGATATTACAAAAGAAGAACAGATACTCAAAGTAATACCATTACTAGTTGAAAGATTCGGTACGATAGATGTACTAGTTAACTTAGTCGGAGGTTATTTGGGAGGGAAAAACATTACGGAACTTGGAGAAAATGATTGGGACGCAATGATGGGTCTAAATCTAAAATCTGCATTTTTGATAAGTAAGCATGTGATCTCCGTTATGAAATCTGGAAAAGGTGGAAATGTTGTCCATATATCGTCGAGAACTGGATTAAAATCGGATGGCTATGATTCTGCATATGCCGCATCTAAGGCGGGATTGATAAGGTTTGTAGAATCAACATCGCAGGAATTCAAAGAAAATAACATTAATGTAAACTGCATTTTACCTACAACAATCGACACTGAGGCAAACAGACGGGCGATGCCAAATGCGGACTTTAATAAGTGGTTATTGAAAGAAGATCTGGCTAATGTCGTTTTATTCCTCTGTTCTCCGGATTCTAAGGTGATTAATGGGGCAGCCATTCCTACATACGGATTGTCATGAATAACCAATTCGTACTCAGCGATAGGCTCGAGGTCGAGTAGCTTACACGCTTGTGCAAATTGAGATAGTTGAACTAATGATTAATCGCAAAAATTAGCCTGGCAAAATAGGATCATAAAAACTAATAGAATTTCAATCACAATCCAATCATTGATCGGGATCCTTTTTCAACTGTCTGATTCTGCAGATATTTTTTTTCTAACTAAATAAAATATTACACGTAATTATCTTTGATCCTTACCATTATTGCTATTGCTAGTAAACTCATCGAGATTCATAACTAATCCATAGTAATTACGAATATTGTCAAGTGTTGAATTGTAGTGGTCTAGGTTATTGGATGCCGTAGCATCCGAAATTAGCACAACATCATACCCATGATTGAATGCATCCCGTAGAGATGATTCTACACATATCGATGTATCTATTCCTGAGAAAATTATAGAATCTATCCCTAAACTTCTTAACCAGACTTCGACTTCTGTATCTTGAAATACAGAATCTCTCCTCTTGATAACCACGTGGTCATCCAAACTGGGCATCAATTCATCAACTATTTCAGCATCCCAACTTCCTCTAATGCAAATTGGTCGCTTTTTTATCCTTTCTTCTCTAGACTTTGGGAGTATTCTGTGCGACCTTGTCAACAAGTCAATTCCAGACTCTTCCCTAACTGCCTGAGAATAAAAAATTGGTATTTTGACTCTCCTGCAAAATGCAACAAGACGTTTGAGATATGGAACTACTTCGCAATATCTAGAAACATTTAAACCCATCAGATCGTACGATCCTCCCTTACTTACAAATCCGTTTTGCATATCAACGATCAGCAAGGCAGGATTAATTTCGTGATTTTTTATTTTCACAACTAAAAATTGTCAAAGGTATTATAAATTCATTCGATCATTTTTGAAACATGGATTTCGATATCAGAATTGTTTTCATACCCCTTAATAGTCAAGTAATTGGGTCTTTTATCAGTCTAGGAAATATACACATTCATCTCAGAGTATTCACTACTATAAATTAATCTCTAGTTTAACGGAGGATTCAGTGAGTTCAAAAGAACTCTCTAAATTTATTGTGTTTTTTAGTGTAGATTTTAAATAGCCATGTAGAAACTGAGATCCTTTTTTTCCGAGTCGATGTCTTATTACAATAATTCGTTGTCCATTCTGATTGGTTTCATCATAAGTGCCCAAAAATCCATAACGACAAATTATTTTATCAATATACTCCAAGACTGTTTCGAAAGTTAGCGTTTTTTTCCAAAAAAGAATCGTATCACGGGGTATAATTTCCCCTGCTGATACTCCGAGTCCAAATATATCCTCATCAGGATAAGAATCAAAAAGTGACTTTAGCAACTCCCTATTTATAACTACTAAATCAATTTTAGAAAGAAAGCGAGTGAATTCCGAATAACGTTTTAGAATCATGTTAACTAGAGCATTTACTGAAACTCCCATTCTCTCTGATTCTTCATCAAGTACTCTTGATAATTCCCTATCTACGCGAAATGACCTTGTAGTAGATGTAGGCACAACGCTCATACAGCTCTCTGAAACATAAATGTGTTGTTTTGCAATCATATGTGTTACATTGCATGACAGAATATGACTATATTGTATTTGTATACTTAGTTTTTAATAGTAGAATGATACTGAAATGTGCTTATGAGTTTTGCATTGAATACAAAAGAAACGAATACAGTTAATGAAGAGAATTTAGATTGCAATAACTGTAAAAACGAAAGCGTTGTTTATGACCATGGCACCGGAGAAAAAATTTGTAGCGGCTGTGGGACAGTTCTTGGTGTTGAAAGAGAATATGTTGATCCATTACTAGATACTAATACTAATTTAGGTAACATGAATGTAGGGACTCCGTCTTCATTGGCTCATCATGACAAAAATCTGTCTACAATGATTTCTTATTCAAACGTAGATGCAGATGGTGTCGCAATTAGTATTGAACAGCGTTCAGCAATTCAGAGGATGAGACGTTGGAACAAGATATCTAATAATAACAGAAGTTACCATAGAAATCTTAAAAATGCTTTTGCCGTTCTCATAAGGATAAAAGATAAGCTTTCCTTGAGCAATACTATCGTAGAAAAATCAGCCTACTACTACAGAAAGATCTTGGATCAAAATTTAATAAAAGGCAGATCTATAAAGGGATTTGTTGTTGCTTGCGTATATGTGTCGTGCCGGGAGATGAATATCCCACGAACTATAGAAGAAGTTGCTGAAATAGCAGATACAGACAAGATCTTTGCGGGAAAATGCTATCGGCTACTAGTTAGAAAACTCAAGATTCGCCTTCCTTCTATAGATTCTAGTTCTCACCTCGCTAGAATAGCTAATAATGCAGCGATCAGTGAGAGAACCTTTAGACACGCTATACAAATGATGTCAATGATAAAAGATGATCCAGTTTCCTTTGGGAAGGATCCGTGCGCCATCGCGGTCGCAGTATTGTACGGAGCATGTCTAGAGAAAGGAGAAAAAACTAGTCAATCTAGAATATCATTAGCTGGAAATGTAAGCGTAGTAACGTTAAGAAAGAGATTCTTGGATATTAAAAAAATCTTTCCAAATATCCCAAATGGACCCAATAATAAATGACTACTGATAAATGACTACTGAAAATAACATTTGAAATAATTCTTGGAGATTAACATTATGTTGGCTCTAATTGACAATTATTACATTTCTCAATTTAACATTTAATATGAATTTATTTTCTGCTCCAATTTTGAAAAAGGCTTGTTGCTCCAAGACAAGACGTGTTATTTTACTTTCACTTGCTTTTACTATTATAGTGACATTATAGTGACATTAAAGTAATATTATCGGTTAAACAACAGAAGCCGTACAAATGACCAAGAGAGGAAGAAAGCAGTTCAACATCATGATTATTGAAGATGAGCAAGATATCCTTTTGCTCTACAAGGATTATCTTTTGAGTAGGGGGCATAAAATTGTCGCTACCTCAACAACAGCAAATGAAATCCTCTCAGATTATGATAGAATCCAGCCGGATGTGGCGATAATCGACTATAAGCTACCTAATAACAAGAATGGAATAGATGTGGCGATTCAAATATTAGATAAATACCCATCTGCAGCGATTCTAATAGTTACCGCATATGAGACCGTAAGGAAAGAAATTGCAAAAAGATCCCTTTTTGACAATAAACGGGTAGAGGTTTTGATAAAGCCATTGAGGCTTGCACAATTGGAAACCTCTATTGTCGACATTGTGAACAAGAAGTAGACCTCTCAATTTACTTAGTTCTACTTGAACGCGGTAAATCTAAGTTGAAAGATTTAAATTTTCTTAATTATTTTGCTGGTTAGCAAATCCTCTTCATTAGAAGTATCGATAATTGTGCTTGATTTTCCGTAAACGCTCTCAAATATCCTATCCAAGTACATCTGAATGTGCGGTGAGGTCAGCCATAACTCCTTATTTCCATATTTAAATCCGTACCGCTGTGAACTTCCTAATAACTCTCTTTTTTCAAGTTCGCGTAGATAACCAGACGAGATTCTATTTTCGTCAAAATTATTTTCCCGTGCTATCTCGTCAATAACAAAATGTATTCCTGATCCATGCTGGGCGGCTGCCTTATTTCTATATGCTATCTCCTTTGGAATTCCTAATTCATTCGCTAATTTTCTATGAACACGTTTTCCAAGTAGGTCGTTTGGTCCAATAATATTGAGTTTTGGATTGATATCAAAAGCGGTTCTGATAACTTGTTTGTCCAAATAAGGTTCCCTCATCTCAATTCCATGTGCCATAGTTGTTTTATCTTCTCTTTCCAATGTTTCCTTATATAGTAAAAATAGATCCTCTATCATGTGACCTCGGAGGGACGCATACCCTTCAGTTTCAAGTACTCTTGGATACCAAGGATATCCTCCAAATATTTCGTCTACGCCTTGGCCAGAAAGCACTACTTTAACATGATCCTTCTTTGCCAAAGCCATTGCAGAATAAATAGGCAATGCAACTTCAACTTGGACTGCATCCCTATCTTCAATGGCGTGTATTATTTTTGGTAACATTTCCTGAGTACTGCGTTTGGTAATAACGTTTACTTTAAGGGTCAACTGGAGATCCTTTGCCACCTTATCTGCAAATAAAATATCCGAAGAATCAAGAGTGCCCGCGTTATAACATATTACTTCATTCACCATATCCTTGGCTAACCAGGCAACTAGGACACTGTCTATACCTCCTGAAAATATGATTCCTATTCTATCAAGTCCCTCAGTACGCTTTTTCATTGCTAATATCAACGCTCTCTTGTATGCTCTCAGAGCTTCTTCAAGAGTATTGTATCTGAATTTTTTCTTGTTAGGATTCAGCGCCCTAGGAGGCTCTGCAATTCTATATTCTCTTAAAGCGCCTTTATTGCTTATCAAAACAGCATGGCCCGGCATTACCCTCCTGACAGATTTATTTCCTC
>VBPR01000149.1:2828-8723 GCA_005877345.1 Nitrososphaerota archaeon | reverse complement strand
AGGAAATCTATATCGTAGACTCCAAAACGGTGAAGATGTAGTCGTTCATGGTAAATTAATAAAATCAAATCAAATAGTTGGACCCAAAAGAAAAGGCCGTAAAATAGGTATATCTGGAGATACAAGACCATCCTCGAAACTAAGAAATTTCTTTGATTCATGTGATATCTTAATTTTCGAATCAACATACATTCATGAATATCAGAGGAAGGCAATAGAGACTTTTCATTCTACAGCCGCTGAAGCTGCTCTACTTGCCAAAGAGTCGAATTGTAACAAACTAATACTCACACATTTCAGTTCGAGGTATAATGATCCGACAATTCTCTTAGATGAAGCAAGAACTATTCACAATAATGTAGATTTGGCAGAAGATTTGAAAACTTTTTACATTCCATATGCAGAATAACAAAATCTAAGTTTATTTAACACTTTTAAATAGTTGTTGAAAAGTATTTCCATATTCTTAGATTGGAAAAAAATGATACTGTAATAATTTCGGATGACCGAAATTCTTCTCTTGCAAAAAAGATTTCATTCCACTTAGATGTAGAATACAAGAATACCGAATTACGTGTATTTGCGGATGGAGAATGTAAAATTAGACTAGATAATGTAGCCAAAAAAAATTGCATAATCATACATTCTACATATCCTCCTACTGATCGGCATCTGATGCAACTATTCATGATTATCTATAAATGCAAGGAAGATGGCGCCAACAATATCTGTGTAGTAAGTCCATACTTAGCATACACAAGACAAGATAAAGTGTTCATTGACGGAGAGATAATAACCATCAATTTAGTTGCCAAAATTTTGGCGTCATTAGGAACTACAAAATTAATAACTGTTGACAGCCATAGTCCGAACGTGCTTAATTGCTCTTTTGCAACAATAGATCTCACAGCCATTCCATCTCTGTCCGCCTATGTTAAAAAAAATATGACAATAAATAATCCTATAGTCGTTTCCCCTGATGAGGGAGGAATAGAGAGAGCTAAAAAATTTGCACGATTAATCAATGCAAATATACTTTCATTAGTGAAATCGCGAGATAGGTTCACCGGCGATGTATCAATCTCACTTAGTGAACAATTGCCACTAAATAAAAGAACCGCTCTTATTGTAGATGATATGATAAGTACCGGTACTAGTGTTATAAAAGCGATTGAATTACTGAAAAAAAATAAGATTGGTGACGTGTATGTTATATGTACCCACGCACTCTTACTCGATGATGCCAAAGAAAAATTACTTAAAGCAGGTATCAAGGAAATATTATCTACAAATTCAATTCCCAATGAATTTGCCAAAGTTGATTTAAGCAGTATAATATCAGATTATTTTTTGAAACAATGATCACTATTTTTTGGCTAAGATGAAACTTTTGTTTTATACTTTTATAATTATTGTCACTTGATTATTGACAGTTTTATTCAGCTCTTCAGTTACTGCTTTTAGAACATGCACCGTAGAGGATAAACTAGAAAAATCCAATATTCTTTTCCCATCAACAATATGAATCTGTGGAGCCAATTCATGGTCGTTAATCAATGATTGAATTTTTTGCTTCATCTCTCGAGGATTACCACTGTATATATCTGCATTTTCAATAGATACTTTAACATGACCATATTTATCAAGAACCAAAACAGACTGTTTTTTTGACTTTAAAAATAATTTCTTTTTATGTATTTCACATGCAAATATGTAATAATCTTTCATATCAAATATTCTATGTACGCCTTCATTGATACCAAATAACTCACACGCTAGTACTTCTGCTTCCTCATCATCAATTTCTTTTGTATCATTGGTACCAACATCTAGCTTCATATTACCGTAGACGGTAACGCGTAAAAGACATTTTTCATTTATATATTCAGATTGAGTAGAAATCGATTCAGGAAGTGCTCCCTTAGAAATCGCAATTTTTTCAACTTCCTGAATAAAAAGTGATATCTCATCGGGACTGGGATTATCTATTAACTTTTCCCTTTCCTCTCGTATTGACGCCGTACAGACACCAATAGATGAAATCACCTCTGAGTTATCAGCAATTCTATATTGACAATTCAATTTCTCTGCCATCAATGGAACAAGAATGGATGCACCCCCTCCTCCACCTATTAACATAAAGTTTTCATCTTTTAATCTATATTCTCTTATTAAAGTTCTTATTGTCTGCAGTATCTTTCTAATTGAAATATCAAGAATCTTGGTAGCAATTTCCTTCGTATCCATACCCAGTCTCTGTCCCAAAATTGATAACGCTAGCTGCGCAGATTTTTGATTGCCTTTCGCATAATCGTTATCGGGGATAAGTCCTAAAGCATTTGCAGCACATGTATTAGTTATCGCAAACCTCTTGCCAGCACCAACTTCTATTCCTATATAATCAATTGGATCTCCTTCTTTGGGCATAAACGTTACTATTTGTCCTCCTTCCAATTCCTGAGGCTCAGCAAAACATGAATATCTCAAACCAGAAATATGGGCGGATCTAGGACCCACATCAGTTATCTTTTTGCCGGACCACCGTACGAGCGAACCACCAGCAATTCCGACTACTCTCACGTCTAATGATTTTATACATGTTGGATGATCCATAATTGTAACATATTTGACCTCAGGTTTACCATTTTTTATAACACAAATATTTGTTGAAGTACCTCCAACTTCTATGAAAATTCCATTGAGTATTCTTAAATGTAGCAGAGCCCCCGCGACGCTTGCTGCAGGTCCTGATAATACAGTCAAAATTGGCTTAGTTTTAAAAGTATTCATATCTGTAACACCTCCGTCACCTTTCATTATTGTAAGTGGAGCAGAGATTTTTTGTTGACGTACTGCCTTCTCAACATATTTTGCGGTGCCAATAGCCTTTAGTAAAATACTTGCGTTTATTGCAGCAGTAAGGGTCCTTATTTCGAGACCATAAATTCCAGTCAGTTCATGTCCTGCAGTTGCAGGCAGATCTGATTTTTCCATAACATATAATTCATTACTGGGATCATCAACACCGTATGCCTCACTAACTATGAGGACTTTTGCTCCTTCTTCCTTCAATTCTTTTATTATTTGAAGGATTTCTTCTTTATCTAAGAATTTTGAAGTATCCAAAAATCTATAACATGTTTTCAAATATTTATTTGGTCCTAGTTTGACGTTACCTAAATTTGTTCTTTTCACAATATCGTTTTTTTCCAAATTTACCCCCATGCCAATAATTCCGACCTTTGTAGTGTCTCCCTCTAACAACGCATTAACAGCCTGTGTTGTACTATGAGAGATTAATTCAATTTTTGATTCATTAATACCCTCCTTGAGTATGAGTTTGATTAACGATTCTACAATACCTGTTGAGACTCCCTCTTCTGAGAAATGTGTAGTAGGAACTGTAACCTTCCCGATTATCTTACCAGTATTCATATCTATTGCTACTGATTTGGTAATGTCCCTCCAACATCAACACCAATTCTTACTCTGCTCATTATGAAAACCGCATGATATTTTTTCTCATCATCGCTTATTATTTAAATCCTGTTAGATTTTAATGTAATAAGAGTTTGAAATTAAAGCGGAATTACAATACGGCACAGCTAATATGATACTAATTTCAATAATTCCTGATGATGTTTTAATGTAGACATCCAGTCGATATCTCCAATTCTCCTTTTTGATTCATCACTCAAGGCTTCGATTAAGCGTTTGATAATTTCTTTACTAGAAGTAGTTGTAGTATCAAATTCAATGATCTTTTGCTTGCCAAATTTTTTTATACTATCATATAAAGTTATACCGAGGATCTCACTTGTTATGTTTTCTCTAATTTTCATAATTGTGTAATTTCTTTCTTGAAAAGTTTGTAAAAGATATTTAGGAGAACGTCGTAAAACCACAACGAGATCAACCTGACTGGGGACTAGTAAATATGGGGCAAGATGCCCCGTAATGATTACATCATCATATCTTTTTAAATCTTTTCTAAGCATCACTGTAGCTTTTTTTATATAGATATCATAAACACCCAATGCCTTATCTGTAAAAACAAGTTTATTTTTTATCACAAATTCATTTAAATTGATTGTCTTGAATCCTAATCTTTTTGATAACATATTGCTGAGTGTACGTTTTCCAACTCCCGGATTACCGGTAATGACGATTCTTGACAACTTTTAAAATTACAATTACTCTAATTTTATTCTGTCGTTTTTATTTCCTATAAATACGTAATACAAAAAGAAAAATGAAAGACTTAAAACCCGTCTGCATAGACAAATGATTAATAAATGAAAATAACTATTTTAGGGTCTGGTAAAGAAGTCGGACGTTCGGGATTTATGGTAACATCAGACAATACTAATATTTTGTTAGACTACGGCGTGCTTTTAAAAAGAGAGCCATTCTTTCCAATTCATGTCAGACCAAAAGATATCAATACAGTTGTTCTTACCCACGCTCATTTAGATCATTCTGGATTTATTCCATCGCTTTTTTTATCTAATTCTGATATCTCAGTTTTGGGAACAAATCCAACGTTCGATCTTACCAATCTACTTATTGAAGATATGATCAAAATATCTGGTTTTTATTTGCCATTTGAGTACGCCGATTTGACTAATATGATGAATCATTCAAGAACCTTACAGTATAAGGAAAGACACCCAATTAATAATATGCAAATTAGTTTATACGAATCTGGTCATATAATAGGCGGTTCCTCAATAATTGTAGAAAGTGAAGGTAAACGTATTTTTTATACAGGAGATATAAACACTAGAGGGTCAAAACTACTGAGGTCTGCAGATTTAGATTTACCTGAAATTGATGTCTTAATAATTGAGAGTACCTATTCTCAAACAGAGCAGACTCCACGAGAGGAATCAGAAAAAAATCTTGTTGAATTTGCTTACGATGTTGTTGAAAGAGGAGGAACTCTTTTCATACCGGCGTTTTCAGTTGAAAGAGCACAGGAAATTGCATGCGTATTGAAGACTTGCAATTTTAAATATAGGATATCTATGGACGGGATGGCACTAAAAGCCAATGAAATAATGTTAAAAAATCCATCATTTTTAAGAGATCCCGAGGTATTTAAAAAAATTATTTCAGAAATTGAATGGGTCCAAGGATGGCGCAGAAGAAAGCAATTGGTAAAAGAACCAGGAATAATAATCTCTCCTGCAGGAATGCTTGTGGGCGGAACAGCAATATTCTATTTGCAAGAAATAGCAAAAAATCCTAATAGCGGTATAGCCTTAGTGTCGTACCAAGGTAAGGGAACTCCAGGCCGTCTTCTACGTGAGAAAAGACTTGTATCATATAATGGAAAATCAAAAAAAAGTCTTGCAGACGTAAATCATTTTGAATTTTCAGGGCACAGTAGCAGAACCGAATTATTTGAAATACTTGATAAAATCAAAGGCAATCCGAAAGTTCTTACAGTTCATGGCGACGACATGTCATGTATTAAATTCGCCAACGAAATCGAAGAAAAGTATGGTTTTGATGCAATAGCTCCAGATAATGGGCAGATTATAGAAGTTAATTAAGAAAAATGAACAAAAAGTCAATCTGAATTAATCTAACAGTACGAAAAAATCGCTGGAAACTATTTTATAATGTTAATATTTATCCTAAACTGAATGCAGACTATTAGCAAAACAAGAGGCCTTGTTAGTCCTAAACTGGTAATACTGGTTGTAATTTTCAGCCTATTGCTAACTAATTCGTTTGTACTATATTCACACGGTTTGGGTGCAAATCAGATATTTTTTGGTGTAAATATGAAGGGGTACTATACAAGTTTGCCCCAAAGCAGAACTATAGGAAGTGTTATGCCCGAAAATTTTTTTGATCATAGCCTTAAATTAATTTCGGAGGCTGGCA
>VBPR01000149.1:0-2742 GCA_005877345.1 Nitrososphaerota archaeon | reverse complement strand
ATAAATACAACATTAATGTAATGTATGATAACCATCAATTTCATACTTCTTCATGGTTCAATCCACAAAGAGGAACGGGTTTCCCTTCATTTCTCTTTCAAAACAATCCTGCCTATCCTCCTGGAAGTGGTGGTGGACCCAAATATACACCGGCAAAGGCATGGTGGACAGATTGGTGGAATCAAGCTGTAAAGGATACCAATGGTACCGATGGATGGACTCTACAAGTTGAATTCATGAAAAAGATTATTGATACTCTAGACAGTCATAAAAGTACATTAGGTTACGAAATTCTCAGTGAACCCCAGGTTCACAATGTCGATCAATGGGAAAAAATTGGCAAGTATAATACATTTATGGTTAATGAATTGAGGAAATTTACCAACAAAGTTCTTGCTTACAGTATGAATATTCCTGTTGATCTAAGGAGCCCTATAAACTTGACAGCAGAAAACTTGGCCAAAATGAAGCCACAAAACAGTACAAACGTAGTTTTTAAAATAAGCATATATGGATTGCCTTCAGGTTCATATCAGCAACAGAGACTGAACACGTTTCTTAAGGCTTCCAATATCACAGGCGTACCACTGTACATAGGCGAATGGAATAATGTCCTACGAGAGCAAACCATTAATGAAGAAGGGAACGCAGTTTTTCAGATAAATCCTTTTGAAAGTGATATAAATCAACAGGAGGCTAATCTATTTGTTAAAACTTTTAAAGATCTTGGTATTTGGGGGTTAGCGTACTGGAAATGGGACTATGTTACACAACAAACTCCAAACTTTAATTTAATTTCAATAGGTAAGAACGGAGATATAATTACTAATAAATATTTTGGACAATTGCAAGCTGCGTTAGAAAATAATTATGGTAATAAAGCTAGCCAATAAGAACATCATGTCAGTATAATATATTTTAATATATGTAATGATCCTGTATTGTAATGATTTCTAAATGATAATAAAGAATACTGATCCATATAAAATAAAAAAATGCATAGCATGTAAAAAAGACATCATATTGCAGGAAAAATATTTTACATATCCACTATCATTACAATGTATATGCTTGGAGTGTTCTCTGAAAGAAATTCCTAAAATAATTGAAGCCTTGGAAACCGACTTAAAGAAAACAGAGGGATTAGTAAAGACGAATAAAAAAATTATTGAATAACATATACACATGTTAATAGATTCTAAATTTAATCCCGAAATTAGTATCAATAGCGGGCAGATGTTTTTATGGGAAAAATATAAAAATTCATGGTACGGAACTTATGGAAATCACATTTTAAAATTTTCAATTACAAATAATGAAATAGAATTTTGCTCAGCTCCAAAGTTTGATAATTGGGAACATTTCATTTTTAGATTAGATGATAATATTCAAAATATTTTTTCCAACTTTTCCAACGATATTATTCTACCTAAACTATTAAAAAGATATACTGGATTACGCTTAATACGCCAAGACCCCCATCAATGTATGATTTCTTTTGCCTGTTCGAGTAATACAAACATATCAATGATACGTACTATGTTAAAAAATTTATCGATGAAATTCGGTATTAAAAAACAGATTGATAATAAAATATTCTTCACCTTTCCCGCTATGAAAAATCTATACAAAGCGTCTATCAACGAATTATGTTCTTGTAGTGTTGGATATAGAGCAAAAGCTATTAAATCAATTGCAGAAAAAATCATTACAGGCGCTTTAACAATTGATGAATTATATCGCTGTAAATATGGTGATGCCATTAAAATACTAACTAGCATTTATGGAATTGGAAATAAAATAGCTGATTGTATACTGTTATTTTCTCTAGAAAAGACCGAAGCATTTCCAATTGATGTATGGATGGGTCGCGCAATATTCATGTATTACAAAAGATTAATTGACAACAGAAAAGTGACTATTATTAACACAAATAAAAAACTAAGCGATAACCAATATTCAATCTTGTCAGAAATAATGAGAAACCATTTTGGCAAATATGGCGGCTATGCACAACAATACCTCTTCTATCACATTCGAAATACGAAAAAGAAAAAATGGTAACGTTCATTATTAATATTACTAAAGATCAATTATATTATCTGAAGGTATGATATTATTTCTATGCATGCATGTACGTATGTATATATGTATGTATGATTTTTATGATATTATCCAAATTGAATTTTCCATAAAGAAAATAACTCATTTTCATTACCTTTTTCTGAGAACTGTGAGTCTTCAAAATATTTAAATCCACATTCATCCATTACTTGTTCAAAATCATACTTGGTTTGGTCCTTTTGTTGGCAATGAATCAACGTTTTCCTAACTTTATCAATATAATCAGAATTCTTTATATAGACATACCATAAGTTGTGGGCTCCACGTAAATCAAATAAGTAATCATATATTTCGTTTGACATATTGGTGTAATATTTATTCATAATCTGATAATTTACATCTATCCAAGACGGTGTTCTCCACCAAGCTATCCTTCTAAATCCAAACTCCTCAAATTCTGCACCCAGGCTTATTCCCTGATCGAGAGTTGTTATGATAACATCTGTGCATTTAGCTACAGCTTTTCTAAAATCAACTCCAGGATCCATCCATCCTACAAATATTAAATCATATTTTTGGTTCAAATCTAATGATACATCTTTAATATGAATATAATCTGGTTTTACCATGTTAAATTCATAGAAAATGCCACCGTCCTTTTCTGTGCCAATAGCATCT
>VBPR01000148.1 GCA_005877345.1 Nitrososphaerota archaeon | reverse complement strand
ATAAACTGTGAACCTGAAGAGATAATCTTCACTCAAAGTACTACTGAAGGATTAAATTATGTGGCGTCAGGTATTGAGTGGAAAAAATCAGACGTAATTATTGCACGAGGAGGTCTTCATGAACATTATGCTAATTACTTTCCATGGTTAAATCTTGCCAAAAAGTATGGTGTCAAACTGGAGGAAATAAAGATTAACAATCAGGGATTCTTTGATCTTGACAAGATTGATAAAATTGCAAAAAAAAAGAACACAAAACTGATAACCCTAAGTCATGTTCTCTATAATAATGGCGCAATAATGCCCGTTGAAGAAGTCGGGGAAATTGCAAAAAGGCAAAACATGCTATATTCGATTGACGCTGCCCAGTCAGTGGGTACAATTAATGTAGATGTAAAAAAAATAGGCTGCGATTTTCTGGCTTTCCCTGGTTTCAAGTGGATATGCGGTCCACCGGGTATTGGAATATTTTATTGCAAAAAAGAATCTGCCGAGTTGCTAACTCCCAAGTATATTGGAGGAGAGTCTGCAATTATCACCGAAGAAAAAAACCTGGTTTATATCGATTCTCCACAAAAATTTCAAACAGGTTTTAGAAACTATGTGGGTATCGCTGGTCTAGCATCTTCATTAAAGTACATTCAGCGTTTGGGTGTAAAGGCAATAAGGAAAATGAATATGAAAATCGCAAATGTAATAACCGAGGAGCTAAGAACGATTCCTAATATTTCGATGTTTGGACCCAGTGATGAAAAGCTCCGAACATCAATCGTTACATTTGCGATAGATTCCGTCAGTCCAAAGGTTACAGTATCTAGTCTTCAGGAGAAGGGAATAATTGTTGCAGAGAGGGATGTTGTTGGAGGTGGAAAGAAAAAAGCAGTGAGAGCATCACCACATTTCTTCAATGCCCCAAATGAGGCATCCACATTTGTTGAAAATATTAAAATTATTCAAAACATGTTGGGTTGATTCTTTTTATCTTTTCCTGACTGACCTTCGATTACTATCATCGTTAGTGTGGATCTAACCTTGTCTATTCTTCTCACGTGCCAGGTTATCGTTTCCCTAAGCTTATCCATAGTATCTGCAGAAATCTTTACAATAATATCGTATACTCCATATACTCCACTTACTTCACTTACCCCTGGGAGCTTTTTAATTTCCTGTAATATTTCCTCCTCAGAACCAAGATCACAATTTATTAAAACATAAGCTGTTGGCATATTACTACACTATAGTTTTAGGGAGTATTAAAACTCGATGTAAATTTAAGGTATTCAACAATTCTTATACCCAAATTTGAGATATTGTTTACAGGTAGACATTATTTTTTATTTCTCTGAATAATTCTTCTCAACAGCAATGGCTCTAATAGGAGACCCAGATGCACCAGATAATTTCAGTGGTGCCATTATCAATGTAAAATTTTGACTGTTTAGTTTATTCAAATTACACAAGTTCTCCACAATCAATATTTCTTTAGATAATAATAATTTGTGTACAGCAAAACTACTATCCGAACCCCTATCAATACTGGGTGAATCTATACATACTGCATTTACTTTCTTATTAATCAAATATTTAGCTGCATCCTCTGCTAGACCAGGACTGTGACTAAAAAAATATTCCTTATCTATTTCATTCTCCCACAGAGTGGAAAATACAATGGTATCTCCTTCCATTATCCTGATATTTGATGCTTCTATTTCATAAGCAGTAATTAGTTGATTTGATCCTTTCTTTATTTTGATTAGAATAGCATTAGAAATGAACCTCCTAACTGATATTTTGTCGATTGATGAAGCATCGCTTGCAAAATGAGATGGAGCATCCATATGAGTACCTGTATGGGTACTCATAAAGATCACCTCTGAATCATAATCATGGACATCCATTTTAGTCCAAGTAATAAATTTGGGTGGTGGCGAACCTGGAAAGACTTTGGTGTCATTCCCTACTTCTCTGGTTAGGTCTAATATCATCAATAAGCATATCCTTAAGGTTTATTCATATTTCTTTTGTCTTTACGAGCGGATCTAATTATTCCATTTACAATGATAATACTCAAGAACCCAAATGAACACATCAACAGGTAGAAGACTCCTTGTTGAGCTATTCCATTTAATTCAAGTATGATGGTTTCTAATGTCATATGAAATTAAGATAAATTAACTAGTAAAGAAATAAAATATTTGCTATATTATTAATCATATAATCTAATTGGTCAGCAATTTATTAATCATTAATCGAAATTAAGGAAATTACACTTATTCTAGCAATTTTATATAATCACATTAATAGTTTTATTTTGTTTTCAGCCAATCCCAAACTTCAATTCCTCTAATTGCACACTGTTTTCTAATAATTTTCCTTGCTCTTCTTGCGGCCTCAATTTCGTTGATTGATTTTGTTCTCAAAAATTGTATCAATAACTCCTCATAAAGCTTTTTTGCTCTCTCTTCAGAAAATTCTTTATAGGGTTTTTTACTCGATTTATTTATTATTTTTTCCCGTCTATGATTATCCTCAGTCTTTGGCTGATTGAGTCCTTTTAATTCAGAATATTCTAATTTACAATCATCACAATTTTCATCAAAAAAATTCTCGTGGATATTGCATCTAGACAAGTAACTAATATTATAGAAAGTTAGATTTAAGGAATGTATATGTGAGATATAATCTACGTAAATGAAATATTATATCGCATTTTTGGCAACCTTAAACTTAAGAAGTTTAGTAATTAGCACATATAGTAGCGAGGAGACTATCAAACTTGGAATTGTGGAACCTATCGTTGGTATCTGTGATACATATATCGGTGAAAGTTGAGAAAGTAGATAATATAACACCGCTCCAATAGACCACGCAAAGATAGCAGGATATCCTATCTTTATTAGCGTGTTACCATCACCATACATCATATTATTCTGATATCTACCACGCTTAACTACAAAATAGTCGGTCAACACGACTCCAAATAGCGGAATAAATAGTGCCCCTATCAACAGCAAAAATTGTTCATACCCTTCAATTGATATAAAAATACTTAGAATAGTACTTACAATAGAAAATCCAATAATTAGATGTCGTTGATTTAGATTATGAAAGATACTTTGTGAAGAGATTGCTGCAGAATATATATCTGCAAATGCATTATCTACCTCATCAACAACAATAACCAATAGAATAAATCCGAATAAAATTGCCTGAATTGAAATAATGATTGATGAAACATCCCCAACCCCCAATAATACTCCTCCAAGATAAAAAATGATATTTGTTATTGAAAATCCAACTAAAGTACCCACAAACGCAGCCCTACTTGTCTTTGCAAACCTGTTGTAATCTGAGACGAGTGGCATCCAAGAGATAGGCATGGCAATTACAAGGTCAAGAGCAACAAAAAACGACATATCTTTACCAACCGTGGATATGGCATTTGGAAGATTTTGAGATAACAGAACAATCAAAATTATTATTGAAGAAGCGTAAACAATCCATATTGCAAACTTTGATAACCACTGTTTTACTAAAAATAAAGGTCCAAATATACCAAGCAGGGTGATAATTATTCCAAATATAATATTCCATACAAAAGTAACGTGCATATTTGTTAATTGTTGAGCAGCCTTTGAAAGAATTAAAATCTCAAATGTAGTCCAGCCAATAAGTTGTATTATATTTAGTATAGCGGCAAGATATGATCCATACAATCCAAAAGCCGGTCTTATTCCAATAAGAGATGGAATAGCATGATCGCTTCCTATTTTTCCTGCTAATGACAACAGTATGGAGCCAGTAATTGAGCCTATTATTATTGCAAGTAATGCGTGATAAAAAGGGGCTTCGGACAAAAAAGATCCTGCAGAAAAAACTAATAAACCAACGCCAAGACTCGACCACAAAATGAAATAGTCAAATCCTCCCAGGATTCTATGTTTTGGAGGAACAGGATCGATTCCCCATTCTGGCAGATCAGGGACCATAGTGATGATTACTATTTTTTTATAAATATAAATTAATAAAGCAAACAATTTTCAAGATTTGATGACACAAATTTAAATGGAAAGTGAAACAAATATCATAAATTTTTTACATAATGTTAATATGCTAAAAATGCGTATAATATAATAATGTCCATTTGTGTAATGTGTCTCAAACTATATGACGAAAAAAATGTAAATCTTCAACGAAAAATAGTGAACGATAAAGATTTTTGCAATGATTGTTGGGTAGAAGTTATGAATATTGAATGATGTCGGTTAAAATTCATTAATTTTTATTGTAATGGAAGTATTTGTTAATTATTCCAATTTTTCTTTTTAAGATCATAGTCTTCTCTTGAATATCTTATCGTTGCCGGATGACCCATTACAACAGCATTTGGAGGTACATCTTTTGTCACAACCGCTCCCATTGCTACTACGCTGTTTTTTCCAACAGTTATCCCAGCCTTAAATACAGCTCTGCCTCCAATTATTGCCCCGTCCTCCACGACAACTCCAATCATTTTTGGGCTCATTGGATAGGGATCATTGGTAAAAGTCGCACAGGGTCCGATGAATACATTTTTTCCAATTGTTGTTAAGGGAGGAATATAAACAGAACCTTCAATTCTTGTATTGTCTCCAATTTTTACATTATAATCTATGTGTACAAGTGAACCAATAGATACATTGTCTCCTATCTTAGTATTGTTACCAATGTAGCTGAAATGCCAAATCTTTACATTCTTTCCTATTTTTGCAGTTTCTGAAACAAAGTTTCTCAAATTATTACTGTGCCTTTCCATTTGTCTTCTCCTATAATTAATGTCATCCTATATCTACATTCAATTTATAATTCCTTCATAATTTCTCAAATCCCACTACAAATGCCATGGAAATCCATTTTTTGTGATTTTGCTTGGGATTTTTTCTTGCCATTTTTTTAAAAATTCAATATCTTTTTCTTTCTCACGTAGTTCGTCTGGCAACATAACAGGAATTTCTTCAATAATAGGATAAAACCTTGAACACTGTGAACAAAAGAGTACTCCCTCCTTTATCACCGTTTCATTAATAGTTGTATCAATAGTAGTATCAATTTCAAACAATTCTAATGGATAGTATTTATCTATAGGACACGCTAAGATATCTAGCATTGATCGTCTCATAACTGTCTCTTGATTAGCACATCTTATTATTTCATTTCAATTCCAGATAAATTGGTGAACCTGTTTCGCTTGAAAGAAGGGCCGCTTCAGCTACTTTTGTAACATTTGTGGCTTCTTCAGAAGTAACAACTGGCTGTTTCCTCTTTCCTTCTATTACCTCAATAAAACTCTGTAATTCTAATACAAGAGGTTCTTGAAACTGTTGTCTTCTTGGAATAATGGTTGCGTCAGCATGATCAATTCTTATCTCCTGGGTAATAAAATCACCATTTACAGTACCTTCAGTACATACAGCAGAAAATGTTCTAACTTTCTTTGGTGTCACCCAATTTGATGCAATTATCGCAACCTTTTGATCTTCAAATCCTAACATTATTGTTGCAAAATCCTCGAACAAATGAAATTTATTGCCCGCTCTAGCAAAGACCATTTTTGGACCCTTGCCAAAAAGAAACATTGAAGTATCGATGTCGTGAACGGAAGTATCATAAATCACA
>VBPR01000147.1 GCA_005877345.1 Nitrososphaerota archaeon | reverse complement strand
TATTATTCAAAACAAGTTTGTACTAATGACAAAATAGTAATTTGAGACAAATAGATATATTTTTTTATTCTTTTGGATAAAAGTATAATAATTTTTCCTACTCTTTGTTCAATTTATTTTGTTCCTTGCACAATATAGATTCACAATGCAGTAATTCAAAGAAATGCTCTGAACTTTAATGAATATATGAGTTTAGCTCCACAGGAACTAGAGAATAGTGCCAGCAAGTATGCTGCTGAGGCAATTAGATTAGATTCAGAGGGTTCCAATGGGCAAGCAATAAGTGCCTATCAGAGAGCAGTTGAAGCATTAATGAAGTTAGTACAAATCTATCCTGATTATAAATTGAATAAAATTTACATGGAACGAGCAAGTTCTTATCAAAATAGAATCAAAGCACTACAGATGTCAAATCCATTATACGATTCTGATACCATTAAGGCTGGACAATCTGATCAGAAACCAGCAAATCCAACTAATTCAATTCTAAACAACATCCAGTCAGCAAAGAAAAAGAATGAACCCAAGGGAGGATATAATTTGGACTTTGAAGAGTTACTAATGACCGACAAACCAAAGGTATCTTGGAATGAAGTAATTGGTTTGGAGGATGCAAAGAGGGCTATGAGAGAATCAATAGTTTATCCAACTATCAGGCCTGATTTACTGCCATTAGGCTGGGCGAGAGGGATTTTATTATTTGGACCGCCGGGTTGTGGAAAAACTTTACTCGCAGCAGCAGCAGCAGCGGAAATCGATGGTTATTTCATTAATGTCGATGCCGCTTCAATGATGAGTAAATGGCTCGGTGAGGCAGAAAAAAATGTTTCAAAATTATTCTCTATGGCTCGCAAGTTACATGATAATGAAGGTGTTCCTGTTCTTATTTTTGTAGATGAAATAGACTCACTCTTGGGTAATAGAAACAGTGAAGTCGGAGGTGAAGTTAGAGTGAAAAATCAATTCCTTACAGAAATGGATGGGATAAATGGAAAATCGCGAGAATCAAAGTTGTATGTCATTGGTGCAACAAACAAACCATGGAGTTTGGAGGCAGGTTTTCTTAGGAGGTTTCAAAAAAGGATTTATGTCTCACTTCCAAACAGGCCTTCCAGATCCCACTTATTTGGTCAGTACACAAAAAGATTACAAATGGAGTCTTCATTGAAAATTGAGGATCTTGCAAAATTAACAGACGGTTATAGCGGGAGCGATGTAAAGGATATATGTCAATCTGTTCAATTGCGTGTTGTAGATGAGTTATTCCAAAGTGGGAAGGGATTAGACAGTGACGCAAATACTAGAACTATAACTGAATCTGATTTTAAAGAAATTCTAAAAATGAGAAAACCAAGTGTAAGTATGTACATGATCCGGGCATACTTGAGATGGAGCGAGCAGTTTAAAGCACTTTAATTTTCCTTTTGTTTTTTATAGCTGTTTATGGCATCTGATATTTTTTTTATGGCCAATTGCTTTCCTTCCCATCCTAAAATTTTTACAAATTTGTCTTTCTCCAATTCTTTGTAGTGTTCAAAGAAGTGTTTTATTTGGTCCTTCAAATGCTGTGGCACATCTTTGATATCACTAACGGTAGAAAAACTAGGATCAATTTTCGATGTCGGTACGGATATTATTTTTGAATCATGACCTTCCTCATCTTCAGTCTGTAGTACGCCTATGGGTATTACTTTTATTAGAGATAACGGTGCAAATGGCATTTCACCGAGAACTAGTACATCGATGGGGTCTCCATCTTTCTCAAGTGTATTCAGTATAAATCCGTAGTTACACGGATAATACATTGCAGTAAACAACTTCCTGTCTACTACGATGAACCCACTTTCAGTATCGTATTCATATTTTATATTACTGCCTTTAGGGATTTCCACCATAACGATACACTGATCGGGCGTCTGTTTAATAGAAGCGATTTTTTGATTTGTTATCATGTTATTTTCTTATTAAGGGCTATTTATATTCGAAAAGGTTCAGAATTGCATAATTGAATTTACCTTTTGGAATAACTGATGTTTTTCAAAGGTGAACTATTCAAAATAGATATTTGATAAAATTATAAAAGAGTAAAAAGAACTGACGTTGGCATTAATGAAGTTAGTAGCCAAATATGATCCAAAGGAAATTGAATTTCAGGTCAATTCATACCTTAATCATATTGATCAGCAATCATTAATCGATAAGGAGCTATCATCGTTCAAGAAAATTCTTGGTTATGTTGAGGGCCCACCTACGCTTAACGGTGAACCACATGTAGGTCATCTTAGAGGGCGTATCATCAAGGATGTATGGTTCAGATACAAAACTCTGCAGAAATATAAGGTCGTATTCCGTGCGGGTTGGGACACACAAGGTTTGCCTGTTGAATTACAGGCAGAAAAAAATCTAGGATTGACCGGAAGTAAAGCCGACAATATTAAAAAAGTTGGCATTACTAAGATTGTAGAAGCATGTAAGGAGCTAATCCAATACAATGCGGAAAAGTGGATCAAAGTCGATAGCCTCCTTGGAATTTCGTTTGATTATGAAAGGGCGTATTGGACTTACACTGATAACTACATAGAAAGGGAATGGCAAGTGCTAAAGAAGGCATGGAATCTGGGTATACTTAAGGAATGGTTTAGAGTAGTTGCGTACTGTCCATCATGTCAGACTTCACTGAGTAATGCAGAAGTCAATCAAGGATACAAAATCCTAGAGGATCCATCTTTTTATTACAAGATGAAACTAAGAGACGAAAACACATTCTTAATTGTATGGACCACTATGCCATTTACATTAGTTACCGATGAGTTGATCGGCGTTAATCCTAAGGCTGATTATGCTTACGTCTCACTCAAAAATGAAAGGTGGATTGTGGGGTACGACAGGTTAGACCATTTGATGAAGGAGCTTCATATTGAAAATTATACAGTAGAGAAGGTAGTTAAGGGTGTAGAATTTGACGGGAAGCAGTACATTCATCCACTATTGGGATTAATTCCAGGGCTCAAAGAACTAAGCGATGAGGACAAAATACATTTTGTAGTAGCAGAAAATTTCGTTGATGCCAGTACTGGAAGTGGATTAGTGCATTTATCTCCTGCCAATGGTCAAGAAGATTTTGATATAGCAGTCAAACGCGATGTTCCGATATTTGTACCCATTAATGATAGAGTAGAATTCACTGAGAAAGCAGGTATATTTAATGGACAGTTCGTGCGTGACTCGGATCATTTGGTAGTCGAAAATATGAAAGAAGCCGGGGCCTATTTGAAGTTAGGGAGAATCAAACATCAGTACCCAACTTGTTGGCGTTCAAATCACAAGGTTGTTTGGCTTGCGAGACGAGAATATTTTTACATGATTGATAAACTTGGGGATAAACCAATTACTGCTGCTTCAAATGTTAATTTCTTTTTTGAATCTCCAAAGAACAGATTTTTGGAAATAATAAAGGAACAGGTACCATGGTGCATATCAAGAGAAAGAGTATGGGGAACTCCTCTTCCAATATGGACATGTAGTAAATGCGGCTTGAAAGAACCATTGTTTTCTAGGCATGAAATAATCAAGAGGGCATCAAAGTTACCTGATGGAGAACAATTTGAATTGCATCGACCATGGATCGATAATATCGTTATTAATTGTTCAAAATGTCACAACCATATGATTCGAGAATCTTTTGTTCTTGATACTTGGCACAATAGTGGCGCTTCACCTTATGCATCATTTTCAGATGCTGAATACGAATACCTAATACCTGCTGCATTTCTTACTGAAGGAATAGATCAAACAAGGGGTTGGGCATATACATTACTTATGGAAAATGTAATAATGAAAAATGAAGGTAAATCACCTTTTGAATCGTTTCTATTTCAGGGGCATATTTTAGATGAAAAAGGAAATAAAATGAGTAAAAGCCTCGGCAATGTATTAGACGCAAATGATCTCTTGGTTAAAAACTCTGTTGACGCAATAAGATTTTATTTTATGTGGAAGTCTTCTCCTATTGATTCTTTAAATTTTAGCTTAAGTGAAATGTCTTCTAGGCCATACCAGGTCCTAAGTACTCTCTATTATCTACATGTCTACTTAATTCAGAATAGTACCTACGATAAATTTGATACTAAAAAGATAGACATTAATTCTGTCGTAAAAAGTAAATTTTTTACTCTGACTGAAGCTTGGATTTTATCGAAATTACAATCGTTGATCACAACAGTAACATCAGCACTAGATTCTTGTAGATTTAACGAAGGCACTAAAGTTTTGGAAGAATTCATAATTAATAATCTCAGCCAAACTTACGTTCCTATGACTAGGGATGATATATGGGATGACAATATGGAAACTATAGAACGAAGACACGTGATATATGCGGTACTTGGGTATACTTTATCACAAATTGACATCATTCTTCATTCGTATTGTCCTTTCATCACAAATAATTTGTATTTGCTCTGTTTCAAGAACAAAGATGTCGTTTTACTTGAATCTTGGCCAAACTTTAACAGTAAATTGATAAATAATAAAATTGAAAGGGGCATAGACAAGTCAAAAGAAATTATTTCTTTAGTTAACGCAGGCAGAATGAAGGCGAAACTTAAAAGAAGATGGCCTGTTAATAAGGTTGTTATTTGCACTCAAGATAAAGCTTTTCTAGAATCAAATGAGTTATCAGAATTATTAAAGAAGCAACTCAATACAATCTATATTGACATCAAGATAATAAATTTTAGTAATTTTTTTGAAAAGGTTAATTCTCTATTTACGGAGAATCTTGTTACCGTAAATGCAAAGCCTAGGATAAATAAAATTGCTCCTCGATTAAAGAACGACCTAAAGAATGCCCTCAATGCATTTGGGAAAATTGACTATGCTGATTTGTTTGCGCAATTAATGTCAGAAAGAAATTTCAATTTAAAATATTCATCTGGTGAAATTGAACTGTCAAAAGATGATGTAGAATTTAGCTATGATGGAAAAACACCATACATAATGGTGGAATCAGAGCAGAACGATATTGCTGTGTTTATTGATACTACTAGAAATAGCACATTGATATCGATGGGTCTTGTGAAGGATATTGCGAGAAATATACAACAATTGAGAAAGGAAAGGGGCTTTGTTCCTACAGACATACTGGCCTTTGCGCATATATCAAAATTAGATCCAGACGATTCATTATCACTTGAAAATTACAAAGACGAATTGGCGTACTACGTCAGAGTAAAAAAGGTAATCATAACCCTTGACAAATTAGAGGACATTGAATATAAAGAAGTTGAAATAGATGGAAAGAAAATCCTTATCTCCGTGCAGTAGTTAAACTGTTCCTAAACTTAGATATCTAATTAAATAATATTTTGTAGAATAACCAAAATTTTCTTTTTGTTAAATCATCTATTTGAATTAACTTACGACATAACTTTCATGGCAATAATTGTAAATTAAAGTAACTATTGTATATTTTTTACTATGAATAATATGACAATAATTAAATTATACTTTTCCATTGTTTTTTTGTGGAAGTTTACTCAGAAGAACGCCCATGGGGATCATTTGAAAAATTCAATGAGAATGAACGATGCACCGTAAAACTACTTTACATAAAGCCTGGTTCTAGATTGAGTCTTCAATATCACAACAAGCGAAAGGAATTTTGGAAAATAGTTAAGGGTTCTGCTACGGTAGAAGTGCAGAACGAACAATCTTCCCTGAACGAAGGGGACAGTATCATAATTCCATCGGGTGCGAAGCATAGAATTCAAGCGATCGATTCTGTTTGTATTGTTTTAGAAATTTCTTATGGTAGCTTTGATGAAAACGATATTGTAAGAATTGAAGATGATTA